>CAXMLP010000281.1:0-2840 GCA_964194225.1 uncultured bacterium
CCAGCCCGCGTGGTCACATCCAGGCCACCGGCCGCGACGCCAGGGGCCGCAAGCAGTACCGATACCACCAGCGCTGGCGCGAGGTCCGGGACGAGTCCAAATACGGCCGGATGATCGCTTTCGGCCAGGCGCTGGTGAAGATTCGGCAGCGGGTTGATTCCGATCTCAGTCGCAGCGGGCTCCCCCGCGACAAGGTGGTCGCCACCATCGTTCGCCTGCTTGACAGCAGCTACATCCGGATCGGCAACACGGAATATGCACGGGACAACGAGAGCTTCGGGCTGACCACGATGCGGGAGGAGCACGTGGCCGTGCGCGGCGAGCGGGTGCGCTTCACGTTCCGCGGCAAGTCCGGCAAGAACCATGACATCGACGTCCGCGACCGCCGCCTGGCGGCGATCGTGCGCCGGTGCCAGGAGCTGCCCGGCCAGGAGCTCTTCCGCTACCTGGATGAGGAGGGGACGCCGCGCCACGTGGACTCCGCCGACGTCAACGACTACCTGCGCGAAACGAAGGGTGACGACTTCACCGCGAAGGATTTCCGTATCTGGGCGGGCACCGTGCTGGCGGCGCGCGAGCTGGCCCAGCTGGGGCGGTTCACGTCGGAAACGGAGGCGAAACGGAACCTCGTGGCGGCGGTCAAGGCCGTCTCCGCGCGCCTCGGCAACACCCAGGCGGTGTGCCGGAAGTGCTATGTCCACCCGGCTGTGATCGACAGCTACCTGGCGGGCCGCATCATCGATGCAGGTCCGGACGAGGATCCCGAGTGTGAGGCCGCGGTCCTCGACCTGCTGAAGCGGGAGGCGGCCGCGGCCTGAGACCCGGTCGGGGTTCAGGCCAAGGATTCAGGGCAAAAGTTCAGCCAAAAGTTCACGCAAGAGGAGTGCTCTCCCGCGGGCTGAGGATCTCCTCCAGCTCGGCCAGGTGCCCGCGCTGGTGAGTGATCATCAGGCGCAGCGCTTCTCCCGCCGGCCCGCCTGCGAAGGGACCCACCGCCACCGGCGCGGAGAGCGCCAGCTCGGCCAGGACCGCATCCGTCTCGGCGAGCGAACTGCTCAGCTCAGCGATGAGATCGGTCACCGGCAGGTTGCGACGGCGCCCGACCTGTCCCGCGTTCCAGCGCGTGCTGTCGAATTTCATCCCCTCGCCGTTACCTCTTTCCCGCGCTTCGCCGACCGGTTGGCCGGCGGTTCTGGCCACGGCGGGGAGGGCGGCCTGGGAGCTCGAGATGTGCGAGAGCAAGTCCTTGGCCGTCCAGCCTGCCGCCCCCGGTTCACTGCCCGGCAGCGGTCGGTTGAGATCGTGCGAGGTCTCGACGAGGTCGATGACCGCGGCCGTGACATCCGCCAGCCCCGCGCGCAGACAGGTTCTCTCGATGTCGGCGGCGACCCCGGCGGGATCCTCGAAGGGGATGTCGTGACCGGTTCGATACCAGTGGACGACAGCGCCCGGCACCTGCTCCATCACCAGCTTCGCCGAACTTCGTTTGAACTCCAGGAAGGGAGCTGCCGATTCAGCCATCGCGATCAGGACCGGGCACGCCACCTGGCCCCATTGGAGGTCATAAGGCTGGAAGAACATCGCGCGCAGGATCTGGAGCCGGATGGCCTCCGTCATCGGCAGCCGCAGGAGGCCGTCATCTTCCAGCAGACCGGCCCGCACGAACTCGGCCAGGTCATCGCCCCAGGCAGCCTTCAAGAGGCTGCGCCGCTCGGCGATCGCCTCAGCCAGATTCGCATACGCCGGGAGCGGAGGCTGCATGAACGACGCCGCCTGCTCCCAGGTCAACCCACGCTCCGACCAGGGCCGGATCGGGCCGTCGACCAGCACCAGTCCCGCCACCAGGTCGGGCCGGTCGGCGGCCAGCTCGAGCGCGATCGAGGCGCCCCAGGAGTGGCCGACCACCACCACCCGACCCAGGTCGAGCCGTTCGATCACGCCCGCGGCATCGGCAGCCAGGGTCTGGGGCAGGTAGCCCTGCACCGGCGCGCTCGACAGGCCGTGGGCACGCTGATCGAGCGCCACCGCGCGGCGACCGGGTAGCCGTTGGGCGACCCGCTCCCAAAACCGCGCGTTTGAACTCAGCCCATGAAGCAGGAGGACGGCCGGCCGCGTTCTCTCGCCGCTGTTCCATTGGAGGTGATGGAGGCGAACACCACCCAGCTCAAGCGTGCCCTCCTCCATGGTTGCCGCGAGTGTAGCCAACCTGTTTGGACGACCTCGCTCGACGGGTAAATCCAGATTCCAGAGGTGATGGCGATGGACAGGTACACGGAAAAATCACAGGAGGCACTCGCTGCCGCGGCCCGAGAGGCCAGTGAGCGGGGGCAGCAGGCAATCGAGCCGGAGCATCTGCTGCTCGCGCTTCTCGACCAGGACGGGGGGCTGACGCGCCCGCTCCTGCGGGCGGCGGGAATGTCCCAGGCAGACCTTCGCCCAGCGCTGGTGTCGGCACTTGAGCGCTTTCCACGCGTCACGGGTGGGACTGATCCTTACGCCTCCAAGTCCCTGCGGGAGGTGCTCCGGGACGCCGAGCGCGAGGCCGACCATCTGAAGGACGAGTATCTCTCCACCGAACACCTCTTGCTCGCAATGGCGAAACTGCCCGCACTCGTCGCTGCCGGGGTGACCCGCGAAGGGCTCCTCGAGGCGTTGAAAGGGGTGCGCGGGAACCAGCGGGTCACAGATGAAAATCCGGAATCCAAGTATCAGGCGCTGGAGAAGTACGGTCGTGACCTCACTGCACTGGCCGCGGCCGACAGGTTGGACCCGGTCATCGGCCGGGATGAGGAGATTCGCCGGGTCATCCAGGTTCTCAGCCGGCGGACCAAGAACAACCC
>CAXMLP010000282.1:0-6963 GCA_964194225.1 uncultured bacterium
CCGCGGTCGCGCTGCTGGCGGGGTTGGATTCCATTTTCGGGGCCTTCAAGGCTTACATCTCGGGTACCTACGAGCCGCGGGTCTTTCTGGCCGGCCTCATCACCAACATGGCCCTGGCCGGCAGCCTCACCTTTGTCGGAGACAAGATCGGAGTCGACCTGTCGATCGCGGCCATCGTTGCCTTCGGGGTTCGCATCTTCAACAACGCGGCAGGGATCCGCCGCCATTACCTCTGAGATCGGCTTCGAACGAAAAACGCAGTCGAAAGGTCGGCAGGCTTCCGATATAATGCCGTCGCCCGCCCCACCACCCAACTCCTAGCCACAGGAGGCATCGCAGCAACTCTTTGACGAGGCGGAAGCGTGTCGTCGGTTTGGACCTGGGCACCAGCAAGGTGGCCGTGGTCATCGGTGAAGCCGACGATTTCGGAAACATAAGCATCATCGGCGTCGGCGAGGCCCCCTCCGAGGGTCTGCGCAAGGGCGTCGTGGTCAACATCGAGAAGACGGTCTCATCCATCACGGCTGCCGCTCAGGCGGCTGAGCGGATGGCGGGAGTGCGCTTCGAGTCGGTGGTCGTCTCCCTGTCCGGACCCCACCTCAGCTCGCAGAACAGCCGCGGCGTGATCGCTGTTTCGCGTGACGACCACGAGATCGCCCATGACGACGTGGAGCGGGTGGTCGACGCCTCTCGCGCGGTCAGCGTGCCCAGCGACCGCGAGGTCGTGCACGTTATTCCGCGCAGCTTCACGGTTGACGGGCAGGAGGGGGTCAAGGAGGCGCGCGGGATGACCGGCAGCCGCCTCGAGGTGGAGACCCACATCGTGACGGGCGCTCAGACGTCGATCCAGAACGTGATCAAATGCGTTCACCAGGCCGGGTTCGATGTCGATGACGTCGTCAGCCAGGGCCTTGCCTCCGGCCTCGCAGTGCTCTCCGCCAACGAGATGGAGTTGGGCGTCTGCCTTATCGACATCGGCGCCGGCACCTCGGACGTGGTGGTCTTCAGCGAGGGTTCCGGGCTCCACCTGGCCGTGCTGCCGATCGGCGGCAACCATGTCACCAGCGACATCGCGATCGGTCTGCGCACGACTCTCACCGAGGCCGAAACGCTGAAGCTGAATTACGGCCACACCCTGCCCACGGTCATCCCTGCGGAGGAGCGGATCCAGGTCCGCGAGGTGGGTGGCGACCGCGTCCAGGAGGTCCCCCGCCGCTTCCTCGCCGAGATCATCGGACCGCGGGTCCGCGAGATCTTCCTGATGGCCCGCGACGAGGTCAGAAAGAGCGGTTACGACGGGTTGCTGCCGGCCGGTGTCGTGGTGACGGGCGGCGGGGCGCGCCTGCTCGGTACCGTCGACGCCGCCCAGGCCACCTTCGACTCGTCGATCCGGCTTGGCCTCCCCGCCGGGTTTGGGGGGCTCGCCGACCGGGTCAGCGGACCCTCTTACGCATCCGGGGTGGGCCTGGTCAGATGGGGATCCCGGCTCCAACCGCATGGCAATGGAAATGGACACAACGGCCACAACGGGCAGCTGACGGGTGCCTATACCAAGACGCTGAGGTGGCTGCGTGACTTCTTCTGATGACGCTTCACCGGCCGGCAAGGCAGTGCACGCGAACCTCAAACAACTCAAATTCGACGCTGTGGAGGAACTGATGAACGATCGAGACCAGATGCAGGAAGGACGAGCACGGATCAAGGTCGTCGGGGCCGGCGGTGGCGGTGGCAACGCCGTCAACCGGATGATCTCCGCCAACCTCAAGGGCGTGCAGTTCATCGCGGTCAACACCGACCGGCAGGCGCTCGGCAACTGCAAGGCCGACACCCGGGTCAACATCGGGCCCAAGCTGACGCGAGGCCTCGGCTCCGGAGGCGACTGGACCCGCGGCCGGGACGCCGCCGACGAGAGCCGCTCGGAGCTCTCCGAGCTGGTCCAGGACACCGACATGGTCTTCATCACCGCCGGCATGGGCGGTGGCACCGGGACCGGGTCGGCCTCGGTGATCGCCGAGCTCGCCAAGGAGTCGGGCGCGCTCACGATCGGTGTCGTCACGCGGCCCTTCAACTGGGAGGGCAAGGTCCGCAACGAGACCGCCGAGCAGGGGATCAAGAACCTGCGTGACAAGGTCGACGCCCTGATCATCATCCCGAACGACCGGCTGAGCCAGGTGGTCGACCACAAGACCACGCTCGAGCAGGCCTTCCGGATCGCCGATGACGTGCTCCGCCAGGGGGTGCAGGGGATCGCTGACCTGATCGTCAGCCCCGGTGTCATCAACCTCGACTTCGCGGACGTCAAAGCGATCATGTCCGACGCCGGCGAGGCGCTGATGGGAATCGGGTTCGGCTCCGGCGACAGCCGCGCCGAGGATGCCGCCAAGCAGGCGGTTTCGAGCCCGCTGCTGGAGACCTCGATCGACGGCGCCCGGGGCATCCTCTTCAGCATCACCGGGGGCTCGGACCTCACTCTTCATGAGATCCAAAAGGCAGCCCAGATCGTGAAGGCCTCCGCCGACCCCAGCGCGAACATCATCTTCGGCGTTGTCAGTGACGAGAAGATGCAAGGAGAGGTCAAGATCACAGTGATCGCCACCGGTTTTGGCCACAAGCTGGGCCAGCAGTCGGCCGGTGTCGAGGAGGGTGTCAAGACCTACTTCACCCGCGAGGACAGGAAGGACGAGCCGAAGCCGATCTTCGAAACCGAGGACGAGGACATCAACATCCCCGCCTTCCTGAGGCACCGCTCCTAACCCGCACAAAAATGGTTTTCCCCCCACGCAGAGGGGGGAGTTGAACAAACAAACGGTCCTCCCCCACGCAAGAGGGGTGAGGTTGAACAACAAATGGTCCTCCCCCACGAAAGAGGGGGGAGGACATGGACCAATGCAGTGGGCACCAGTTGGTTGACATGGTAGGATGCTGACCCCCAACATGTTGGGGGTCACAACCTTCAATGAGATGCCCCTATTGCGGACACCACGATCTCAAGGTCGTCGACTCTCGGGACTCTGAGATCGGCGAGGCGATCCGCCGGCGCCGTGAGTGTCTCGGCTGCAACAAGCGTTTCACCACCTATGAGCGGATCGAGGCGGTCCCCTTCTACGTCACCAAGAAAGACGGCCGGCGCGAGGACTTCGATCCCCAAAAGCTCTTCGGCGGGCTGGCCAAGGCGACCCAGAAGCGCGACATCTCACCCGAGCGGATTCGCGCCATCGTCGACGAGATCGAGGCCGACCTGCGCAACAGCGGCCGCGCCGAGATTCCCAGCGGTGAGATCGGCGAGATGGTGATGGAGCGGCTGCGCGTGCTGGACGAGGTCGCCTACATCCGGTTCGCTTCCGTCTATCGCGAATTCATGGATCTCCAGCAGGTCAAGCGGGAGATCGAACAGGTTCTCTCCTCGCGGTCGGGCGTCAAAGCTCGCGGCTGACCCGCCGCTGGACTTGGCCGCGGACGTGAAGGATGGCCTGGTCATCACCTATTCCCGGGTCGAGGATGGCTCGATGGGACTGACGAACGCGCCCGACCCGGATCGGGTCCATGAGAACCGCCGCCGGTTGGCTGCCCGACTCGGCCGGCCAGTCGAGTCGCTGAGCGCCCTCGGGGCCGTGCATGGAGCGGAGGTCGCCCGCCTCGCCCGCCCGGCTGCCCTGGTCGCGGGGGTCGACGGGCTGGTCACCGACCGCCAGGACGTCACGCTCTTCGCCACCTTTGCCGACTGTTACCCCCTGGTCCTTTTCGATCCCGCCCGGCACGCGCTCGCCCTTGGCCACGCCGGTTGGCGCGGCACGCAGGCGGGAATCGCCGGCCGGCTGGTCGATGCCCTGGGAAGAGAGTTCGGCGTCGAACCGGGTGGGCTCAGCGCCGTCATCGGACCCGGCATCTGCGGGCGCTGTTACGAGGTCGGGCCCGAGTTCGCGGGGAAGTTCGAGGCCGCGGTGCTTCGGGAAGGGCGCGGCGACCGCCTTCTGCTTGATCTGGTGGAGGCCAATCGCCGGCAACTGATTGCGGCGGGAATCCCCGAGCGGATGATCACGGTCGTCGGCACCTGCACCTTCGAGTCGGAGGAATATTTCTCCCATCGCCGCCAGCCAGACGGGAGCCGGTTCGCGACCCTTGCCTTCCATAGCTGAGCGACTGGCGGCCGTGCGGGAGCGCATCCTTGCGACCGGGCGCGACCCCGCCTCGATCACGATCGTGGCGGTCAGCAAGGGCAGGCCGGTGGCGGCCTGCCGCGAGGCCGTGGCGGCCGGCCTCACGATCTTGGGAGAGAATCGAGTCCAGGAGGCCCTCCCCAAACTCCTCGCCCTGCGGGGTCCCGAATGGCACCTGATCGGGCACCTGCAAACAAACAAGGTGAGCCAAATCAGCGGCCGGTTCGCGCTCGTGCAGTCGGTCGATTCCATCAGGCTCGCCGAGCTGATCGCGGACCGTGACGCGACCCAGCGCGTGCTCCTCCAGGTGAACGTGAGCCGTGAGTCGGAGAAGCACGGCTTTACGGCGGAGGCGGTTGTCGATGCCGCCCGCCGAGTCGCGTCATTGCTGCCACTCGCGGGGCTCATGGGAATTGGCCCCCGCACGAGTGACCCTGGGCCCTGCTTTGCCGAGCTGGCCGGGCTGGTGGAGCGATGCCGGGAAGCGACCGGGATGCCGCTGCCGATCCTGTCGATGGGCATGAGCGGCGACTTCGAGGCGGCGGTCAGGGAGGGGGCGACGCTGCTGCGTTTGGGCACGGCACTGTTCGGGGAACAAGTCAGCTGACATGGGTGCACTCGTCTCCCTCATCAACGCCGTCGGTTACGCACTGGTCATCCTGATCTTCGTGAGGGTGGCCTTCTCCTGGTTCAGCCAGGACTTCAACAATCCCATCTACAGGATCAGCCACCAGGTGACCGAGCCCCTGATCGCCCCCGTCCGGCGCCTGGTGCCGGCGATGGGCGTCATCGACCTGTCACCCGCGATCGTCACCTTCGCCCTCCTCCTGTTGATGAATTTTCTTCGGCGCTTTGCCTGACGGCGCCGGCCGGGCGCGATGCTAAACTCGCCAGCAAGTCAATAGGCGCTGACGGAGACAGGTAGTCCCGCCCGACGGCCATACAGAGAGCCCCCGGCAGCTGAGAAGGGCGGCGGTACGCGGCGGCACGAGATCACTCCCGAGCCAAATCCAGAGAGCGTTCGGGGTGTCGGCCCCGGGAAGCTGGGTGGTACCGCGGGTCTTTGGCAACCTTGCCAATGTGAAGGCTCGTCCCAGAAGGGCGGGTCTTTTTTATTTGAGCGAGGAGCAGATGCAGGCGGAGAAGCGAATTTTCGAACCGGTCGGCGCCAAGGCCGACTTTCCCGCGCTGGAGCGCGAGGTGATGGCCTTCTGGGAGTCGGACGCCACCTTCCAGGCGTCGGTGGACAACCGCCGGGGCGCGCCTCGCTTCATCTTCTACGAGGGCCCACCCACCGCTAATGGAAGTCCGGGTACGCATCACATCCTCACCCGCGCCTTCAAGGACGTCTTCGGCCGCTACCGGACCATGAAGGGCCAGTTCGTGGAGCGCAAGGCCGGCTGGGACGTGCACGGCCTGCCGGTTGAGCTCGAGGTGGAGAAGGAGCTCGGCATCTCGGGCAAGCAGCAGATCGAGGCCTACGGCATCGCCGCCTTCAACGAGAAATGCCGCGAGTCGGTCCACCGCTACGTCGCCCAGTGGCGGTCTTTCAGCGAGAGGATGGCGTTCTGGCTCGACTACGACAACGCCTACTGGACCTACGACTCCGCATACATCCAATCCGTCTGGTGGGCCCTCCGGGAGATGTGGACGCAGGGGCTCATCTACAAGGGCTTTCGGGTTGCGCCTTACTGTCCGCGCTGCGCCACCCCGCTCAGCAGCCACGAGCTCTCCCAGGGATACCAAGATGACACGCCGGACCCCAGCGTCTACGTCCGGTTCCGGCTTCGTAATGACCCGGCCACCGCGGTGCTCGCCTGGACCACAACGCCCTGGACCCTCCCCGGCAACGTCGCGCTCGCGGTCGGCGAGGAGATCGAGTACGTGAAAGTCCGGCGTCACACAGGGACGGGCGAGGAGATGCTGATCCTCGCGGAGTCGCGCCTCGGCGTGCTGGAAGGCGAGCACGAGGTGGTGGAGCGGCTGCGCGGGAAGGATCTGGTCGGTCTCGACTACGAGCCCCTCTATCCGTATTCGGTGCCGGCGGAGGGTCGCGCTCACTACATCGTCGCCGCCGACTTCGTCTCAACGGAGGACGGCACCGGGGTCGTCCACACCTCGGCCCTCTACGGCGTTGATGACCTGCGACTCTGCCAGGAGAAGGGCATTCCCTTCCAGCACACAGTCGACCTTCGCGGGCGGTTTTTCCCCTCAGTGGAGAAGTTCGCGGGAATGTTCGTGAAGGAGGCCGACCCGCACATCATGGAGGACCTGCGGGCGCGCGGCTTGCTGCTGCGCGACGAGACAATCAGGCACACCTATCCGTTCTGCTGGCGATGTGAAACGCCGCTCATCTACTACGGGCTCGACTCCTGGTACATCAGGACCACGGCTCGCCGCGACGAGTTGATGCAGAACAACTCGGCGACCAACTGGGTACCCGAGCACATCCGTGACGGGCGGATGGGCGACTGGTTGCGCAACAACATCGACTGGGCGGTGTCGCGGTCGCGGTACTGGGGGACGCCGCTGCCGATTTGGATCTGTGAGGGCTGCTCCGCGGAGCGCTGCGTCGGCAGTGCGGCCGAGCTCGGCCTTGCCGCAGACGCCGACCTGCACCGGCCGTTCGTGGATGAGGTGACGCTGCCCTGCGCCAAATGCGGCGGCACGATGCGGCGCGTCCCTGACGTCATCGATTGTTGGTTCGATTCGGGCGCAATGCCATTCGCGCAGCGGGGTTATCCGCAGCAGAACCAGCAACTTTTCAGGGAGACCTTTCCCGCCGATTTCATAGCCGAGGCGATCG
>CAXMLP010000283.1:0-3733 GCA_964194225.1 uncultured bacterium
ATGCAACGTTGTGCGAAGAGTGAGCCTTGCGGACGCGCCCGGCAGCGTGGCCCGGGCGCTGGATCAGCTGGGTGAATGGTGGACCCTGTTGATCATCAATGAGGCCTTCCTCGGGGCGGATCGATTTGAGGAGTTTCACACTCGCCTGGGCGTGGCTCGTAATATCCTCGCCAAGCGCCTTGATGGCCTGGTCGGCGCCGGGATCCTGGATCGAGTTCCCTACCAGGTTCGGCCCCTGCGCCATGAATACCGGCTCACCGACCGCGGTCGTGACCTCTTCGCGATTGTGACCGCGCTGCGCCAGTGGGGCGACAAATGGCTGCAGGAGGAGGAGGCGCCGCTCGCGCTCATCCACACGGCGTGCGGCCGTGAGGCCTGGTTTGTGCCGCAGTGCTCGAGCTGTGGAGGGGAGCTGAACCACCGGAACACGAAGCCGCGAGTGCGGCGCACCGGCCAGCCGCCCGGGTCCGTTTAGTCCGCTAGAACCAGGCGATCCGTGAGGTGGCGTCAAATTCGAGGTTGGTGGTCAGCTGGCGGGCGGGCCCGGCCGGCGACCCGGCAGCCGGGAGGTCGAGGAACCAGAGCTGGAAACGTCCTGCCGGACCGCCTGGCGAGAGGTAGGCGAGAGCCTTGCCATCGGGCTGCCAGGCGGGCGCGCTGCAGAGGCGGCCGTCGACGAGCACCTGGAGCGGGCCGAGCTTTTTCCCGTCGAAGTCGGCGACCGCCAGCCGGGCCTGCTGTCCGCTTATGCAGATCATCGCTAATCGCGTTCCGTCCGGCGAGAGCGTCGGCTGGCCGCAGTCGTCCTCGGGGCGAGTCAGCGCTAGCCCATCGACCAGCGGCCGGCCCTGCAGCAGAACCTGGGAATAGACGCGCCCGTCAGCGTCGATCGTGTATTCCGCATAGATCAGGCGACCGTCGGGCAGGGGAACGGGGGCAACATCCCCACCGGTGTAGATGTTCGGCCGTGTCCAGCGCCGAGGTGCGGCATTGGAGAGGGACTGAACCCAGACGTTGAGGTCAACCCGAAAGCCCTCCTTGGGGCTGTCGAGGCTGAAGTAAATTGATGTGGCATCGGGGCTGAAGGCGGGATAGAACGCCCAGTGGCTGGACTCAACGTCTCGGCCGCCGTTCTGGGTCAGCCGACGGATCGGGGTCCCAGCCAGATCGACCAGGACAATGTCGGAGAATTGCGCCGACCGCTGAACGATGGCGAGGCTCTTGTGATCCGGCGCCACGGCGGGCTGGGTCCAACCCTTTCCAACTGGGGCGAGCTCGGAAAACCGGTTCCCCTGAAGACGGTAGAGCCCACCCTTCTGGGTCAGGTACATCGACCCGACTATCGGCATGTTGGAGGTCACCTCTTGCGGCCGGTTGGGGGCCGCCGCGCTCGCCGCGTGTCTGAAGGTGCCGATGCCGTAGTAGACGGAATAGCCGAAGGCTGCCATGAGCGCCAGCGCCAGGGCCACGCGGCCCGCGGTCATGGGAAGCTCTGATGAACTAGCGGAATGATCAGGTTCCAGTGCGGCAGCAGCGCGTCCTGACCCTCGATCACCGCTGAAGAGGTATAGGGCGGCAGCAGCAACACCTGGTGAACGTTGCCGCTGTCGAACTGCCGCGCCACCGGGAGCAGCTGGCGCAGGCGATCGAGGCTCATGCTGGTCATGAATTCGCCGCTGACGGTGGATGCCAGGTCGGGCAGGTCGGCCAGACCGAGGCCTCCAGTTCGGCCCTTGATCGCCAGCAGAAGCTGTTGCTGGCGCTGGGAGCGCCCGAAATCACCCCGCAGATCACCGTGCCGGGAACGGACATACTCGAGGGCGTGGGTCCCGTCGAGGTGCTGCGGCCCCGGTAGCACCGCGATCCGCATGTAGCCGTAGGGGCTGCCGCCCGTCAGGTCGGCCGGGTAGAAATCGTCCAGGACGGGGTTGGTCGTCACCAGGTCCACGCCGCCCACCCTGTCGATCAGGTGGATCAGGCCTTTGAGACCGACCCAGGCGTATTCATCCACATGGACCTTGAAGTTGCGTTCGACCGTGGCGATGGCCGCCCTGGCGCCGCCTCGCTCATAGGCGAGGTCGATCTTGGCGCTGCCCCCCGTGGAGAGCGGGACCCAGAGGTCGCGAGGGATCGACAGCATCGTCACCTGCCTAACCTCCGGGTTGACCCGGATCAGGATCATCGTCTGTGTCAGCACTCGGTCCTTGGCAAACTTGGAATCGTCGTCGGAACCAAGTAGCAGCACGGTGAAGGGGGCGGTCGGCGGCGCGGGAGCGGGCTCCGTCGTCGCCCGGCCGCTGGGGAGGTTGGTCTGGCGGGCGGCCGTGGTGACCAGTGGCAGAAAGTAGGCTCCGGCTCCGATCGTGCCGGATAGAACAAAGCCGAGCAGGAGCAGGAGGACGGGCCCCCAGCGCGCCGCCCCCCGCGCCCGAGAGGCCCGGCGCCTGGTCGAGGGACGGCGAGGAGATTGGCTCAATTGGATCTACAGGGTACGCAGGCGGGGGTCAAGGGCGTCCCGCAGCGAGTCGCCCAGCCAATTGAAGGAGTACACCGCGAGCGAGATCGCGACGCCCGGCGCGAGCGCCAGGTAGGGGTCGTTGTTGAGGAACCGTGCGCCGGTGTTGATCATCTGTCCCCAGTCGGGCGTGGGGACCTGCGCGCCGAGGCCGAGGAAGCTCAGCGTCGCCTCGGTCAGGATGGCAAAACCTGCCGAAAGCGACACCTGGACGATGATCGGGTTGAGCAGGTTGGGGACCAGATGCGCGAAGACCACGCGCAGGGGAGAGGCGCCCATCGCCCGCGTCGCGGTGATGAACTCCAACTGCTTCAGCGCAAGCACCTGTCCCCGGACCAGGCGCGCATAGACCGGGACCGAGACGATGCCGATGGCGATCATTGCCTTGAAGAGGCCTGGCCCAAGAGCCGCCACGATTGCGATCGCCAGGATCAGCCCCGGGAAGGCGAGCAGAGCGTCGATCAACCGCATCAGGAGGAGGTCGTAGAGCCCGCCGCGGTAGCCCGCGTAGAGGCCTATCAGGCCTCCGACGACGAGCCCGACCGCGACCGCCACGAATGCCACCGGAAGGGATACCCGGGCCCCCCAGATGATCCGCGAGAGCAGGTCGCGGCCGAGTTCGTCAGTCCCCAGCAGGTGGTGTGCCCCGGGCGGCAGGTAGGCGTTGTCGGGATCCTGGGCGAGGGGGTCCTGGGGCGAGATCAGAGGGGCAAGGAGGGCGACCAGGAACAGAAGGAGGACCATGAATGCGGCGCCCGCCACCCGTGGGTAGCGCCGGGCCGCGACAGCCGGCGAGAATCGCTGCCGCAAAGCTGCCGAGGAGCTGACCGTCGAGCTCATCGATATGAGATCCGCGGATCCAGGTAGGCGTAGGCGAGATCGACGACCAGGTTGGCCAGCATGAAGCTCAGCGCCGCCATCAGCACGATGCCCTGGACAACGGTGTAGTCGCGGTTGAAGATCGATTCGACGGCGAGGCGCCCGACACCGGGCCAGGTGAAGACCGTCTCCGTGATGACGGCGCCCTCCAGGATGCCGCCGATCTGGAGGCCCACGATGGTCACCACCGGGATCAGCGCGTTCTTGAGGGCGTGGCCAAAAACCACCTGGATCCAGTTGGCGCCCTTGGCTCGGGCTGTCCGGATGTAGTCCTGATTCAGGACCTCGATCATCGAAGAGCGTGTGAAACGCATGTTGATGGCGGCGCCCGCCGTGCCC
>CAXMLP010000284.1:0-1956 GCA_964194225.1 uncultured bacterium
GGACTACAACCCCGAGCAGTGGCCGGAGTCGGTCTGGGAGGAGGACGTCCGCCTGATGCGGGAGGCAGGCGTCAACCTGGTCTCGATGGGGATCTTCGGCTGGGCAAGGTTGGAGCCCAGGGCCGGGCAATTCGACTTCGGCTGGCTCGACCGAATTCTCGATCTCCTCCATGCCGGGGGCATCAGCGCCGACCTGGCGACCGCCACCGCCTCGCCGCCACCCTGGCTCTCTCGAGCTCATCCCGAGATGCTGCCCGAGCTGGCCGACGGCGTCCGGCTCTGGACAGGTGCCCGCCAGCACTACTGCCCCTCGAGCCCGATCTACCGGGACGGCGCCCGGCGCCTCGTTGAGGCGCTCGCCGATCGCTACGCGAGCCATCCCGCCCTGGCCATGTGGCATATCGGCAATGAATACGGCTGCCATGTGCCCGCCTGTTGGTGTGACATCTCCGCCGCGGATTTCCGACGCTGGTTGCAAACCCGCTACGGCACCCTGGAGGCGCTCAACGCAGCGTGGGGCACCGACTTCTGGTCGCAGCACTACTCCGATTGGGAGGAGATCCTGCCGCCCCGGCGGACCCCGACCTGGCCAAACCCGGGCCAGTCGCTCGACTTCCAGCGTTTCTCCTCGGATGCCCTTCTGGAGTGTTACAAGATCGAACACGCCGTGCTGGTCAAACACACGCCCGGCGTGCCGATAACGACCAACTTCATGCGTTTTTTCAAGCCCCTGGACTATTGGAAGTGGGCGGCGCACGAGGACATCGTCAGCAACGACTCCTATCCGGACCCGAACGACCCCGAGGCGGGCTGGCTGGCCGCGATGGACGGCGACCTGATGCGGTCGCTGGGCGGTGGTCGACCCTGGGTCCAGATGGAGCAGAGCCCCAACCGCGTCAACTGGCGGCCGGTCAACGCGGCCAAGCGACCCGGGCAGATGCGGCTCTGGAGCCTCCAGGCGGTCGCCCGGGGGGCAGACGGAATCCTCTTCTTCCAGTGGCGCCAGTCACGGGCCGGCGCCGAGAAATTCCACAGCGCAATGGTCCCCCATGGGCCGGTGGATTCCTCGCCGACCTGGCGGGCGGTGGTCGAGCTCGGCGCCGACCTAAAGCGGCTCGACGCAGTCTGCGGGAGCCGGGTGCCGGCGGAGGTCGCGATCCTCTTCGACTGGGAGTCCTGGTGGGCACTTGAGCTGCCCTCCAAGCCGTCCACCGAACTTGAGCTGCTCGATCAGGTACAGGCCTACTACCGCCACCTCTACGAGGCCAATGTGGCCGTCGATTTCGTCCATCCGGAGGCTGATCTGGGCGGCTACCGGCTGGTGCTGGCGCCCAACCTATACCTCCTCTCCGATGTTGCCGCCGCCGGCCTCGAACGTTTCGTGCAGGCCGGCGGAATGCTGGTGATGTCATTCTTCAGTGGCATCGTCGACCCTGCGGATCGGATCCGGCTGGGCGGTTACCCAGCACCTTTCCGCGAGATGCTGGGGCTCCGAATCGACGATTTCCTGCCCCTCGTTACGGGCGAAACGATAGGCATTCACTCGGAGAGCCTGGGCCGTGGCCAGGGGACGGTCTGGTCGGAAACGATTGAGCCGGAAGGGGCTGAGGTATTGGCTTCCTACTCCGGCGGCGATCTCGATGGCCGCCCCGCTGTCACGCGCCAGGACTTCGGCCGCGGCGCGGCGTTCTACATTGGCACGCGACTCGACAGCACCACGATGGGCCGGCTGCTGCGGCGCGCCTGGGTCGACGCGGGCGTGAAGCCGGTGCTGAGTGCGCCGGCGGGCGTGGAGGCGGTGCGGCGCGTAAATGCGGCCGGGACCTCCCACCTCTTTCTGCTCAACCATGGCGATACCGAGGTCGAGTTGGAAGGTACTCCCGGCCTGCTGGACATCCTCACCGGCCGCCGGCTGGGGGGGGCGCGGGTCAAGCTCGGACCCCGGCCGGGGGGGGG
>CAXMLP010000285.1:0-4294 GCA_964194225.1 uncultured bacterium
CAACGTATTCATCTGACGGTGCACTAGCTCCCCGGTTGGAGTCACCGCGAGGCCGAATATTTGCGATGAACCACCGCACTCGCCGTCGAGGTCGGCTGGCGCATCAGACTGCTCGTGGACGCACCGCAGGCTGAACAACCGCGCGGTTGGTTGGGTTACCTGTCGTCGCCAGCAACCAGCGTACTGCTGGCGGTCAAATCAGGAGCGGGGCTGCGCTGCTCGTACCAGCGAACCGATGCCGCGAGCATCGCGGCTCCGTAGCCGTACGAAAACACCACACCGACAAAGCAGGCGTAGATACCCAGGCCGGCGAAGAAGACCACCAGGAAAACCAGGATCGCTGCGACGCCCGCGGTGCGGAGATCGCTCGCGGCCAACCTGATCGCGCCGAATAGGTTCAGTCCGGCCGCGATCCCTGACCGCTCAGTTCTCAGGATGATCGGCACCACCACCAGGTGAGCAAGGGCATAGAAGACAAAGAACATTCCCTCGAGTGCTAGGAAACCCGCGAAGAAGACCGCCGGGAACGGGCTCGTCGCGCTTGACGCGGTCGAGCCTGTGGTCGTGGAAGGGGAGGACGCCGTCGGGCCTATCAAGAACATAAAGACACCGAACAGCGAGTAGAAGAGGACTATCGCGGCCACTCCGTAGATCAGGGCCACCACGGCTGCCCGGGCGCCGCGGCCCGCGTAGCCGAAGCGGTCTTCCGGGAGCTCAGGTCGCCCAGCCCGCAGGTTGTCCAGGTAAGAGAATGACCAGCCGAGGATCTCGAAACTGCCGTAGATGGGAATGAGCGAGATCAGGCCTTCAATACCGCATTTGCGCAACCAACGTGGGTCACGCGTCGGAATCGAGATCACATCGCCGAAGCTGAGACGTCCCACCAGCAGGTTGCCGGCAGGGTTCGGAATCCATGCCTGTCCGTCCCAGCGCCACAGGCCGTCCGAAGAGATCCAGGCGCCGGAGCTGTCCTGTTGCAAGCGGCCGAATGGTAACGCCTACGACGCGATGCCAACCGAGCGAACCGCCCGCAAAAGGTTGGCTGCCGTGGCGTGCAGTAAATCGGCCCGGCCTGGCCGGCCTACCTCCCGAATACCTGACGCAGCATTGTGAGTCTTGGGATCAGCTCGGCTGAGTGAGGCTCGCCACGAAGGTGTAGATGACCAGCGCGCTAGTCGTGAAGACGAATAGGCGCAGCGCCCACAAACCGGTCTGAGCCCGGCCGCTGAGCTGGCGTCGCGGTAACCGGCGGTCCTTTGCGTGAACGATCTGATCTGGTTCCAGCGCCTCCACCAGGTCCTCATCCGGTTCCCCCTCGAAGACATGACGGACGTGCTCAGCCGACAGCGGCTCCTTCATTTCGAAGCCCCCGTGATGGTGCTGATGAACGACACCACCGCATAGGCGCTGCCCGCCAGGGCGACCACCACCGCCACCACCACGGCGGCCACATTGAGGGCCGGGTGGTTGACTCGCGACCCCATGATCTCGCGGTCATTCGCCAGCATGATCAGGAAGGCGAGCGCGGCGGGCATCAGGACGATCGCGAGCAGGTTGGCGTTGAGTGCGATGCTCAAAAGCGGCGCCCCCGGAATCAGGACGATCGCCGCGGCAAGGGCGGCGACGCCGATGTTCAGCGCGTAGAAGAGGGGGGCCTCGCGCAGGCTGCGGTTGAAGCTGTGGGCGCCGGAGACGGCCTCGCCGACCGCGTAGGCGGTGCTGGCCGAGATCGTCAACAGCGCCAGTGCGCCCGCCTCGACCAGGCCGATCGCGAAGAGGGCCGCAACCGGATAGCCGGCGAATCGGTTCAACGCATCGGCGAAGCCCGTTCCACCCTGCAGCTGGGCGGGGTCCACGTGATGGTTGAAAAGCACGGCGGCAACGATCAGCGCGCCACAGCCCGCCAGCGCAGCCAGAACCGCGCCCAGGACGGTGTCCAAGCGACCGGCGGGGATGTCGTGTGGTGTCATGCCCTTGTCGACGACCGCGCTCTGCTGGAAGAAGATCATCCAGGGCGTCACGGTGGCGCCGATGTTGGAGGCGAGGAGGAGCAGGAAGGTCTGAATCGCTCCGCCGGGAAGTGGCGTCCAGGTCACGAACGCGCGGCTCAGGGCGGCGGGGTCGGGCCGGGCCAGGATCGCAGCGACCAGAAAGAGCAGGTTCAGGCCGGCCAGGCTGAGCGCCAGCCGCTCCCAGCGCCAGTAACGGCCGCCCGCAATGCTGATCGCCACCAGTCCCACGCCGGCCGCAACCGCGATCACCGGCGGCACTCCGAAGAAGCCGGCGCCGATCCGAATCGCGATCAGCTCGGTTATCAGGGTGACCAGGTTGGTGACGACCAGGTCGCCCGCGGAGAGCCAGCCCCAAAAGCGCCCGAAGCGCTGGAACACCAGCTCGCCATAGCCACGATGGGTGACCGCTCCCACGCGCATCGCCATCTCCTGAACCACTGCGGCACCGGCGAAGGTGAGCACGATGAAGGGGAGGAAAAACCCGATCCCGTAGGTCGCGCCGCTGGCAGCGTACGAAAGCATGCTGGGGCCGTCGTTCTCGCCCAGCATCGCCAGCACCCCGGGCCCGGCGAGCAGCCAGAAAAGGGCCAGCCGGCGGCGGCCGTGCCGCGCCTGGACGACTCGCATCCGGTCGTGGGAGCGCTGGATGTCCTCGTGAGTGAGCGGCTCGGCAGGGGCAACCAGCTCGGGATCGGTTTCCAGCAGGTTTGGTCCGGCCGCCATCAGCCCTTCACGTAAAGCGCGCGGGCAAGTCCCATCGGTACTTCCAAACGGTTCTTGCCAAGGGTCAGGAGGATCGGGCTTTCCCAGCGACTCTCGGCGACGATGTGAACTTGAGAGCCCGGCTTCAGCCCCAGCGCGGCGATCGCCCGGAGCTTCTCCGGGTCGCGGTCCGAGACACGCTCGACGACGACTCGCTCGCCGCCGGTGCAGGCCGTGAGCGGGCGCAGGCCGCGGGGGCGGAGCTGACCGTCGACGGTCGGAATGGGATCGCCGTGCGGGTCCACCTGTGGCCTGCCCAGCGCCTTCCACATGCGCTCCTCGAGGCGTTCGGAGATCGCGTGCTCCAATCGGTCGGCCTCCTCGTGGACCTCGTCCCAGCTGTAGCCGAGTGCCTTCACCAGATACGTCTCCAGGAGCCGGTGATGGCGCACGATCTCAAGCGCCAGAGCCTCGCCGTCGCCGGTCAGCCGCGCCCCGTGATAGGGGTCGTGCAGGACAAGCTGGAGGGCAGCCAGCTTGACAAGCATCTCGCTGGTCGAGGCCGGGCTCACATTCAGCTCCAGGGCGAGCCGCGAGGTGTGCACTGGCTCCGCGCTCGCGCCCAGGCCGTAGAGGGCCTTCAGGTAATCCTCCTGCGCCCTCGAGGTGCGACGCTCCCGAATCTCTGATTTAGACATGCCTACATATTAGCGAAAGGTGTGCCGAGTAAATCATTGTGGCGTGGCGAATCACTCTGAGGCAGTCGCTCTCCTCGACACCGGCTAAACGTGCGTGGAGATCGCCTTGGCTATCAGGAAGGCAGCGGCGGCCGCCGCGCTGCCAATTCCAGCCGTCTGGAAGGCGCTCTTGATCGCCCGCACTCCCGCCACCCGACCCTTGATGTAGCCGAATACGAAGAGTGCGGTGAGGGTGCTCGCGATTGAGATCGCCAGGCAGTGGACGAAGCAATTTCCAGAGAGCTATCAGGAGCACGATGCCAACCCGTACGGGGTCTTGGCCGTGGAGGGCGGCGTCTACGTGGCTGACGCCGGCTCCAACACCCTTGACTTCGTCAGCAACGGTGGGGCGATCTCAATCCTCCACCACTTCCACTTCCCGAGTGCGGGCTTCCCATCGGACGCGGTGCCCACCTGCGTCGTAAAGACGGATGACGCTCTCTGGGTTGCTGACCTCTCGGGCCATCTCTTCCGGATGGATGGGACCGCGGCCACCCAAATCCCAAATACGTTCACCAGGCACGTCACCGGATGTACGGCCGGAAACAACAACGACATCTATTTCGTGAACATGTGGACCAGCCCGACGCCTCCGACGCCGTTCAACGGAAATGTGGTCCGCTTCAAGACCGATGAAGGCACCTGGTCGGTCGTGGGTAGCCGGCTCAACTTTCCGAACATGATCACCCTCGGCCCAGACGGCAATCTGTACGTCAGTGCGGGCAGCATTTGCCCCACGGGAGGGATACCGGGGATGTGCCCACTCGGTGGGAGCGTGATGAGGATGGCGGCGCCGTCCGAGAACAATCAGAGCGGAGACTAGTGGACTGTAACGGTCAAATG
>CAXMLP010000286.1:0-6000 GCA_964194225.1 uncultured bacterium
CTCTTCGGCCTCGGCTTCGACACCGCCTCCGAGGTCGCCCTGCTCGCCATCTCCGCCGGCGCGGCCGCGCGGCAGATCCCCTTTCAAGCTGTGATCTCCCTGCCCCTGATCTTCGCTGCCGGAATGAGCCTGATGGACACGGCCGACGGCGCATTCATGTCGAAGGCCTACTCCTGGGCTTTTTCCAACCCGATCCGAAAGATCTTCTACAACCTCACCGTCACCAGCCTCTCGGTTGTCGTCGCCCTGGTCGTGGGAGTCATCGAGCTAACCCAGATCCTCATCCAGGTGACCAAAGCCAAGGGGCCGGTCTTCGACGCCATCGCGGGCTTCGATTTCATCGGCAAGGCCGGCTTCCTGATCGTGGGCCTCTTCGTGCTGACCTGGGTCGCCGCCTTCGGGATCTTTAAATTCCGACGCGTCGAGGAGCGCTGGAACGCCAAGCTCGCCGAATAAAGCTCACCTCGCCCCTGTTTCCAATTCCTTGACCAGCGGCGGCTAAGCTGGCTGGCACTCGTCCGGCGGTTCGTGAGAGGAGTTGAAGCTTGAGGGAGATTTTTTCCAACCTGTTCCGGCGCAAGCTGCGAACCGGCCTGACGATCCTGGGCATCGTCATCGGCGTGCTCGCCCTCACGACGATGGGATCGCTGGCCGAGAAATCCAACAACCTGATCGACGGCGGTGTCAGGTACTTCCAGGACCACGTCACTGTCGCGGCCGCCTCCAACGGCGGCTTCGGCGGGATCCTCACGGTCGACAAGAGCAGGGAGATCGCCAGCCTCGATGGAGTGCAGGCCGCCTGCGCCGCGACGAGCGCAGCCGTCAAGACCGACCTCGAGCTCTCCATCTCCTTCGGCCCACAGGACACCATCACGGCGCAACAGCCGGGCTGCACTCAGTACTCAACTTTCCAATTCGGCTATGCCAGCGGCCACGCCATCGACGAGAGCGGGACCGGCCAGGTCGCCCTCGGCGCCGACATCGCAACGAAGTTCAACAAGAAGGTCGGCGACACCATCCAGCTCCCCCAACCGCCAAAGAAGTTCAACCCCGACTTCACCGGCCACCAGTTCACGGTGGTCGGGATCCTGGGCAAGACGCTGACCGCGCCGGACAACTTCGCTGTTGTCAGCTTCACCGACGGGCAGACGATCTTCGGCGATGGCCTGCCGGCTGCCCTCAAGGGCCGCGTTGACCCCCGGCAGATCGCGACCGGCATCAACGTTTACGGCAAGCCCGGGGTCAACCTCGACAAGCTGGCAAACCTGATCAACGACCGGGTGACCGGGGTCAGGGCGATTCCTCCCAGCCAGCTGGTCAACGCCTTCAAGTCCGCCTCGATCATCCTCACTGGAGTGACCACCGGGTCGGCTCTCCTGGCGCTGGTGATCGGTGGCCTCTCCGTGATCAACACGATGCTGATGGCGGTCAGTGAGCGGGTGCGCGAGATCGGGCTGAAGAAGGCGGTCGGCGCCCGGACGCGGCACATCCTCCAGGAGTTCATCACCGAGGCAACGATCATCGGGACCATCGGCGGCCTGGTCGGCCTCGCCCTCGGCTTCGCCCTGACCACCGGCTTCAACGCCCTCATGGCCAGCAACCACCAGGCGGAGCTGTTCCAGCTGACCGGCCGACTCGTCATCGTCGCCCTCGCCTTCGCAATCGGGCTGGGCGCGCTGGCCGGCATCATCCCGGCGCTGCGCGCGGCGCGCCTCGATCCCGTCACCGCATTGCGCTCGCAGTAGGGGCAGGGACCGTAATGGCAGGTATCAAGCTCACACAGCTGACCAAGCACTACCGGCAGGGCAGGAGTGTCGTCAAGGCCCTCGACGGCGTCAGCCTCGACATCGCCAGCGGCGAGTTCGTCGCCGTCGTCGGCCGGTCGGGCAGCGGCAAGACCACCATGCTCGACCTTCTCGGGCTCCTGCTCCGGCCCACGGCCGGCCAGATACTGATCGATGGAGTCGACACCGGAACCCTCAAGGACGGCGCCCGGGCGACCATGCGGGGGGAGAAGATCGGCTTCATCTTCCAGGAGTTCAACCTCCTCACCAGCCTCAATGCGCTGGAGAACGTGATGCTGCCGCTCCGCTACCTCCGGACGAGGCCCGTCGACGGCCGCCAGCGCGCCGAGCAGCTGCTCGAAGAGGTCGGCCTCGGCGACCGGATGACCCACCGACCCACCGAGCTGTCCGGCGGCCAGTCCCAGCGGGTGGCGATCGCCCGCTCGCTGATGAACCGCCCGGCGCTGGTGCTTGGTGACGAGCCGACCGGAGAGGTGGACAGCGAGACCTCGATGCAGCTCATCGACCTGATGCGGAAGATGAACCGGGAGACCGGTACGACCTTCGTCATCGTCACGCATGACATGGAGGTCGCCAACCGAGCCGACCGGATCATCAGGCTCAGGGACGGGACGGTCGCCTCGGACGAGTCGGTGGCGAGCCCGGCCGGCGCCGCGGCTCAGTAGAGCAGCCGGGTCAGGAACCTGCGGAGCGGTTTACGACCCGGCGGTTCGGTGTAGGCCGGGAGCAGCGCCGCCAGCTGACGCCGGCTCCGGGCGACGAGCACGTCGACGTCCCGGCCCGGGTGCAGCGGAGCGCCGATGATCACACGGATCGGCTTGCGCAGCCAGAGATCGTGGGTCCCGCTGAGGGCGACCGGCAGGACGGGCAGCTGGTTGTCCACCGCGAAATGGGCGAACCCCGATTTGAAGGTCGGCTGGAGCTCGCCCTCGCGCGGTCCGTAGTCCGCCTCGGGAAAGATGCCGACCACGCCGCCGACCTGCAGGCAGCGATCGACGTGCCGGAACAGCTCGGGCCCAGCACCATGCTCGAGGTCGACAGGGATGTAGCCGCCAACCCCGCGTATGAACGCCCAGTGCAGCCGGTGCCCGATCAGGATCGCCGGGTTGGCCAAAAAATGAATGCGTGGCTCGGGTGGAAAGACCAGGAGCAGCGTCCAGGGATCGATCCAATTGAGGTGGTTGGCGATCAGCACGAAGGGCCCGGTCGGGATGTTCTCTCGGCCCTCGACGTGGTAGTCGAAGGTGAGCTGGAGGAGTCCGCCAAGGACCAGCCGGGCGACTCGGAAGAGAGGAGTTGCGGCCCGTTGAACCGGGAGGAGGTCAGCCCTCGGGAGAGCCGGCGCCATCTTGTTCGAGCGGCACGCGCAGTGCATCGAGGACCCGGGGAACCATGCAGTAGAGACCCGCCGTCATGACCAGCTCGACACGTTCCTGTGGGCTGAAATGACGCTCCAGCTCCGCGTTGACGCTGTCAGGGACCGAGCCGCCCACCATCGCCTCCATCAGGTCGAGCGCCGCCCGTTCCGAAGGACTGAATGCGGGCGAGGACCGCCAGCCCGAGATCGTGTCGAGCTCACCCTGGCTGATGCCATGACGCAGCGCCATGTGCCGGTGGTGGGAGAGCTCGTATTCGCAGCCCATGAGCTCGGCGCCGCGGACGATCATCAGCTCGCGCAGGCGCCGGGAGGTGCCCGGCCGCTGGCGCACCGCCCAGGCGAATTCGATCCAGGCGGCGACCATGTCCGGGCTGTTGGCGAGGGCCCGGTAGAGGTTGACCGGACGCCCACCCAGCTCCGCCAGCCGGCTCTCGACCGCCGCCGCGAGGGGGACGAGCGGTACGCGCGCCTTGCTCAAATCGGGACCCGGCGGATCGTCCAGAAGTCGGCCGCGAGCATGGGATCGGTGAGGTACTGGAACGGCATGGTGAAGTAGCCTGCCATGCCCCAGCGCGTACCCCACGAATTGCGGACCAGGAAGCGGCCCTCGGCCTGGTCGTAACCGACCGCCACCACCGCATGACCGCCCACGATCCGCTCCCCTCCGCCGGGCAGATGGGCGATGCCGGTCTGGGCCACCTGGATGGACTCGAAACTCTCGTAGACACTGAACCCGAAGATGAAGGGGAAGCCGCTTGCCAGGCAGGTCAGCAGGGGAATCGTGGCCGGGGCCAACCGCAGGTACTGGCTGACCCGCTCGCGCAGCGCGTCTGCGTAGCAGTTGGGGGGCGGCTGCTCGGCGAACCTGGCGATCTCGTATGGCCACTCGGCCTCCGGACAGAACCCCTCCGCCGCAACCGTCTTGATCCCATCGCGGATCTGGGCTCCCGAATCGGAGTAGGTGCTCCCCTCCAACCGGCGCTCGTTGTAGTAGATGAACAGACGCGAGGGCATGACCGGCTCGGCGGCTCCCTCCTTTCCCTCCAGGAACTGGAGTGCCCCGGCGATCGC
This sequence comes from uncultured bacterium, assembly GCA_964194225.1. Classification (GTDB taxonomy): domain Bacteria; phylum Chloroflexota; class Dormibacteria; order Dormibacterales; family Dormibacteraceae; genus CAXMLP01. The sequence goes on from CAXMLP010000286.1 coordinate 4,255, forward strand.
GTTCGCGGTGCAGGAGCCGAGCATGCCCTGGTCGTAGGGGGGCGGGAATTGCTCACGCAGGTCCACCTTCGGGGGCAGAGCCTGGCTGAGATCTGGCGGCGGCGCGTAGAGATGGTCCCGTTGGTCCGGGATGTCACGCACCCAACCGAAGCGAGCCACCTCCATACCTGGCCAAATGTCTCAAGATTCGGGCGTGAGCGCAATGCCGCAGGTCAGGATCCTGCGCGCGCCCGAGCTGGGCAACTCGAGCTTCCTGATCGCGGACACTGACGCCGGCGACGCGGTGGTGGTTGACCCCTTCCGCGACATCGAGCAATACCTGCAGGCCGCGGAGGGATTGGGGGTGCGCATCACTCGGGCGATCGACACCCACCTCCACAACGATTTCGTCTCCGGCTGCCGAGAGCTGGCCGCCGAGACCGGCGCGGACATCGCGGCGTTGCCGCAGGGCGACAGCGTGCAGCTGGGGAGGTGGACGCTGCGGGCGCTTCACACGCCGGGCCACACCCCATCTCACCTGAGCTATGTCCTGGCGGAGGGCAGCCGCGAGCGGGCCCTCTTCTCGGGCGGCGCCCTGATGGTCGGCGCCATCGCCCGGACTGACCTCTTCGGCCCGCACCTGGCCGTGCAGCTGGCCCTCGAAGCCTTCCGGACGGTGAAGGTGCGCCTGCGCTCCCTGCCCGACGACGTCGCCGTTTACCCCACCCACGGGGCGGGCTCATTCTGCGGTTCGGGCGGCAGCTCGGAAGCCGAGACCACGCTGGGCCGGGAGCGGCTGACCAATCCCTACCTGATCACCAATGAGGTGATGCCATTCATCGCCCGAGCCATGCACCAGAGCCGCTATCCCGACTACTACCGCGACATGGCGGCGGTGAACGAGGCCGGCGCGCCGCTGCTGGGGCGCCATCTACCCCGCCTCCGCCGGCTCAAGCCATTCCAGGTCGAGACGCTCATGCGCGAGCGCCGCGTGGCCGTTGTCGATATGCGACCCGCTCGGGAATATGACCGGGTTCACATCCCGGGCAGCTACAACGTCGGCATCGATGGCCCGTTCAGCGCCTGGGTGGGTTGGGTCGTCGAGCGCGGCCGCGGCATCGTCCTGGTCGGGGGCAGCGACTCCCAACAAAAGGAGGCGCTTCGCCAGCTGCTGCGGATCGGCTACGACACCGTTCTCGGCGCCCTCGAGGGCGGCGTCGAGGCCTGGCAGGAGGCCGGACTGCCGGTCTCTGCATTCGAGACTGCGGAGATCGAGGACATGGCGACCTGGATCCTGAGTGCCGAGCCGGTCACCGTCATCGACGCCCGGGCGGACGAGGAGTGGGTCCACGGCCACGTCCCGGGAGCCGTTCACCTATATGTCCCTGACGTCGCCCACCATGCTCACGAGCTGCCCCGCGATGCTCCCGTGGCGGTGCACTGCGGCGCCGGTTATCGGGCCGGGATCGCCGCCAGCATCCTGGAGCAGGCGGGCTTCAGCCGCATCATCCATGTCGCGGGGCCATATTCGGACTGGGACCGGCTTCATCTCGCTGAGACGATCCCGGGGTGAGAGCGCCACCGAGGCTTGACGAGACGGGTCGTATCATTTAGTCTCACGGCGTGACTGCGGCGGTCCAGGTCGAGGCGGTCGGCAAGAGTTTTGGAAACCTGCGCGCTCTCGATTCCGTCTCCCTCTCGGTTGCCGAGGGCGAGGTCTACGGATTGCTCGGACCGAACGGTTCTGGCAAGACCACCCTCCTGCGC
>CAXMLP010000287.1:0-1901 GCA_964194225.1 uncultured bacterium
GGTCCAGACCGGGTTGTAGACGCGCGTGAAGTAAACCTCGAGCCGGTGTCGTCCTTCGTCCAGGAGTTGTGGCAGGAGGAACGACATCTCCATAAGAGCCAGTGGGTACTCGCGTGGCCATGTGAGCTCGTTCCACTCCTCGGGGTGCGGCGGCACGTACATCGGCCTGGGCACGAACTTGTTCCAGGCGTTGGGAAAGATGCCACCCTCGGTGGCCACCGCCCCCGTGAGACCGTTCAACAAGAACAGGCATCGTGACACCTGCCAACCGCCCAGGTTGCCTGCCGCGGCCGCCCGCCAAGTGTGCGTCGAGAGCCGCGTGCCCGCGCCGGCCACCAGGTCGGCGACCTCCAGCAAAGTGGCGGCCGAAATGCCGCTCTCGGCGGCGGCGTACTCGAAAGTGAAATCCCTGTAGACCTCGCCGAGCACCTCTTCGAATCGCTCGAAGGTCTGAGGCTCGTCACGATGCTCGCGGGCCAGGTACTCCTGCCAGTTCCACCACCGGCGCACGAACTCGCGGTTGTAGAGGCGGTTCTGAATGATGTGCCGGGCGATGGCCAGGCAGACCGCCGCCTCCGAGCCCGGATAGGTGGGCAGCCAGTGGTCGGCATGCGTTGCCGTGTTGGAGAGGCGAGTGTCCATCACGATCAGCTTCGCGCCGCGTTCCTTGGCCTCGATGACACGCTGGGCGTGTGGGTTGAAGTAGTGGCCGGCCTCGAGATGAGAGCTGATCAATAAGATGACGCGCGCGTTGGCGTGATCCGGGCTGGGGCGGTCAAGCCCCATCCAGAAGTGGTAGCCGGCCCGACCGCCCGAGGAGCAGATGTTGGTGTGGGAGTTGTGCCCATCGACTCCCCAGGCGGCCAACACCCGCTCGGTGAAGCCATCTTCTCCGGGCCGGCCGACGTGGTACATGATCTCGTTCCGCCGACCGTCGGTGATCGCTTTGCGAATCCGGCCCGCGATGTCGTCGAGCGCCTCGTCCCAGGAGACCTGCACCCAGCGGCCCTCGCCCCTCTTCCCCGCCCGCTTCAGTGGATGGAGGATGCGGTCGGGATCGGTGACCTGGTTCAGTGTGGCCGGGCCCTTGGCGCAGTTACGCCCTCTTGACCCGGGATGCTCGGGGTTGCCCTCGAACTTGCGGACCTGAAGCGTGTCCCGATCGACGTACGCGAGGAGACCACACGCGGACTCACAGTTGAAGCAGGTGGTGGGGACAAGCATGTAGCGCCGCTCGACCTTGTCCGGCCAGGCTTTCGAATCGAGCTCCACCCAGTCGTCCCAGCGCTCGTTGGGCGGAAAGGCTGCGAGGTGAACACGACTGGGTCCGGGATAAAAGGTCTCGCCCCGCGCTTCGGTCTCGGCTCGGGCAGCTGTGACTCGCTCGTTGAGACGTTGAAGACGATCGTTGGAGCTCACGCCAGCGGAACCACCTGGCCGGCCTGGACGTACGCGTGCTCATGGAGCAAGAGCCCGACGAGGGCGGCAATTGCAACCAGTGGACCGAGGGCCGGTGCGAAAATTGCGACCGCCACGAGCACGATCCCGCCCCAGAAGTAGCGGGCGAAGCGGCCGCGAACCATCTCCCGCGCCGCCAGGTGCGCGTGGGCAGTGGGATGCGTCAGCGTCGTCTCGCCGAGCACGAACAGCAGGTGAACCAGGCTCGCCGCGGCCAGCACCCACAGCAGCGGCACGACAGCCGCCGCCTGCAGCCAGACCGCGAAAGGCAGCATGGCGGCAGAGCCGGCCATGGTTGCTTGGACGGTGAGGTGCGGCGGAAGAAGCGGGCTCTGCCAGAGGTCACGAGCCTTGGCCTGCGCGAACAAGTAGCCGGTGTAGACGGCCGCCATCACGGATAGGGGCAGACCCAACACCGCGAGCCACATGCGGGCAGTCGAGGC
>CAXMLP010000288.1:0-2543 GCA_964194225.1 uncultured bacterium
CCCAGGTGATGGCCTGGATGATGGACACACTGTCGATGCACGCGGGCCATTCGGTGCCCGCCTCGGTGACCGGCAAACCCATCGACATCGGCGGCTCCGAGGGTCGCGACGAGGCGCCCGGGCGGGGCTTGACATTCCTGACCCTCGAAGCGCTCAAGTACCTCCACGTGCAGGAGGAGACCCCCAGCGTTGCCATCCAGGGCTTCGGTACTGTCGGTCGCAGTTCCGCTCAACTGATGGCCGAGGCGGGCCTGCGGATAGTGGCAGTCAGCGATTCCAAGGGTGGCGCCTACAACCCGAAGGGGCTTGATCTGGAGGCGCTCGACGAGCATCGCAGCGTGCGCGGCAGAGTGAGCGGATTCAAAGGTGCCGATGAGGTGACCAACGCCGAGCTGCTCGAGCTGCCGGTCACTGTGTTGGTGCCAGCTGCAGTCGAGAACCAGGTGACGGTGCACAATGCCGATCGCATCAAGGCGAGACTGATCACGGAGGGCGCCAATGCGCCGATCACGCCCGAGGCCGATCGCATCCTGCACGACCGCGACGTGTTCGTGATCCCCGACATCCTGGCCAACTCCGGCGGCGTCATCGTCAGCTACTTCGAGTGGGTCCAGGACCTCCAGGCGTTTTTCTGGGAGGGAGAGGAGATCAATACAAAGCTCCATCACATCATCACGCGCGCCTTCTACGAGGTGCTCCATACCAGCGTCAACCGGCGCCTGGACATGCGGACCGCCGCCTACGCGCTGGCCGTGCAGAAGGTCGCCAACGCGACCCTCGTCAGAGGCGTTTACCCATGACGGTCAGACCGCGCCTCACAACGCTGTTCGGTCGCGCGCCCCGCAGTTGACCACCGCCCGAGTGGCCACGACGGCGGTGGCCGGACTCTGGTTCATCGTCGGAATCCTGCTCCTCTTCGACATCGGCCGGCTGCCGATGCGGGCCGTCAATAGCATGCGCGACCGTAAGGTCGACAGCGCGGCCGTGACGCCCGCCTATTGGCGGGCCTGGGGTGGTGTGCTGGTTGCCGCCGGCCTGGTCCTGCTGTACTACTCGCGCTCGCTCTGAGCCGAGCTGGCCCCGCGCGGCGTCCGCGCCGGGCTCCTCTGTAGCCTTCGACTCATCTCCTGGGAAGTGATGGCTTGGTTCGACGGGTACTGATCACCGGCGTCGGCAGTGGCCTCGGAGCGCTCATCGCCAGGCGACTGGACGATGGCGCCGCGCTGTCTGCGGAGGATGGCACAGTGGCTGGTCGGGAGTCCGCTGACAAGGTCACGCTGATCGGTCTTGACAGGACTCGCTCGGGGCGGCGCTGGCGCCGGCTGAAGTTCATTCAGGGGGATCTCCGACATGCGGCCACAGTCGAGCTGATTCGAAGGGCGGAACCAGACTTGGTCCTCCATTTCGCGGTTCGGGTGGCCTCCGCGGCGGCGCAACCCCGAGCGGCCCACGATACGAACGTGATCGGCACGATGAACCTGCTCGCCGGCTGTCGGGGGGTCCGCCGGCTGGTGGTCGAGTCTTCGGTGGTCATCTACCCGGCGAGCTCCGAGGGACCCTCCGTCCTGCGTGAGGAGGATGCCCTCCTCCGCCCCGCGGGCTCCCGGTCGGCGGCGGACCTGCGTGAGATTGAGAACCTGTTGACGGACTATGCGGTCGCCAACCCAGGCCAGTCCATCAGCGTGCTGCGTTTCGGACCGATCCTCGGGCCCCGCTGGCGGGGTTCCCTTGCCGACTACCTTCGCCTGCCCTCTCCGCCGACCGTTCCCGGGTACGATCCGCGGCTCCAGTTGCTCGGCGCCGCCGACGCTGTCGAGGCAACCCGGCTGGCTGCCTCGGCCGGCCACCCCGGTGTCTTCAACGTGGCCGGGAAGGGGACACTTCTGCTCAGCCAACTCCTCAAATTGGGCGGGCGGTCCTCCCGGCCGGCGCTGCCTCCTCTGATCGGCTCCTTCCTGCAGGCGCAGTCCTATCGCATCCTCACGCGCACGCCTCATCCGCCTGCCCATTTCATGGAGTTCCTAAGCTCGGGGCAGGTGGTCGACACCGGTCGGTTCGAGCGGGAATTCGGTTGGCATCCCGTCCAGAGCAGCCGCGAGGTGGCGGCCGCCTTCTTCGGACCAAACCCCCAACCTGGGCCGGGTACCCGACCCGGAAGTCGACGATGAGCGCCGCTGGGCGGCGGGAGCGCGAGCGCCTCGAGGCGCTGTACCGGGACGCCGCGCTGGAGCTTCGCCGGCGAACCTTAAAGGACAGCCGGGGGCGTGCTCGCATCGAGCTCCCGGCGGCGGTCCGCAGGCTCCGGCGGAAGGCGCCCTTTCTTGCCCTTGAAGGTGTGACCCGGCTGGCCGCGGCGCTGCGCAACCTGACCGGCCGCGACATCATCGACCTCAACTCGATGCTGGCCGTGGTCCAGTTCCTGTACCAGCAGGGCGAGATCGCGCGCAGGGATGATGTCGAGGTCGACGAGTTCGGCTTCGACCCTGTCTACACGGAGGCCTTCCTGCCCGTATTTCGGTGGATCTACCACCACTACTGGCGGG
>CAXMLP010000289.1:0-1506 GCA_964194225.1 uncultured bacterium
CATTTGACCGTTACAGTCCACTAGCCGCCTAGCGGTCGACCTGGACGCTGGTGACCGGCGGGCCGCCGGCCAGGCTGCTGCCGAGGTTGAGGGCGGCCATCGCGAGGAAGGCGACGACCAGGATCGCGCCCAGTGCGAGGCTGGCCGCGGTATAGACGCCGAGCAGCTTCAGCGGCCGCCGCCCGGCCCGGCCGGCGAGGTCGTGCCAGTTCGGACCGCGCTGCGGCGTCCACGACGAAATTTCGGATCGGACTCGCCGGACGAGATCGTCCGGGTTGTCACCCGTTGCGCTCACCTTCACTGTTCTGAACGCGCCGGGGTGACGAATTGTTCGTTTCCCACCAGCTCCTGCCGCATCAGCACCATTGCCTTGGCGATGCGTGAGGCGACGGTGCCGGCGGGGATGTCGAGGATCTTTCCGACCTCCTCCCGCGTGTAGCCGTGGTAGTAGTGGAGGACGACGGCAGCCCGAAGCTTGGGAGTCAGCCGGGCCAGGGCGCGCTCCAGAAGCGTCCGCGCGTCGGAGCGCTCGTAGTCGCCGCGGTCGGGCCCGAGCAGGAGCTTGGGCGCGAGCAGCCGTGCCAGCTTGTCGCGCCGCAGGTGGGAGATCGCGACGTTCACCGCAATCCTGTGCAACCAGCCTCCGACCGAGCCCGAGGGCCGGTAGCGGTGGCGGGCCCGGTAGGCTCGGACGAATGCCTCCTGGCAGAGGTCCTCGGCGATGGCCGCGTCAAAAACCATCGCCCGCATCGCCCGATACACGGATTGATACTCGCGCTCGTAGAGCTCGCGAAACTGTGTCGCAGGGTCGAGCTGAGCTGGTCTCTCCATGGTTGGGCGCCGACAGTGTGGAGGCTGGGTCAGCGCACCCCAACGACATTTGCGTCAAGAGATCGCTGCTTCGCACCGACGGCGGTGGTCCGGGAGTGCTATACCGGAGGACAACAAGGAGGTGGCCCGAATTGACCACGGTTGGCGATCTCATGTCCACAGAACTCGTCTCAATCGACGCCCATGACACGCTGGCGGCGGCGGCGGGAGTCATGTCGGCGCGCCGGGTCGGCTCGGTCCTGATCCTGGACCAGGACCGGCTGGCCGGCATCCTCACCGAACGGGACATCGTCCGCGCCGTTTCCCAGGACAGCAGCGCCCCCCAGGACCAGGTCGCGCATTGGATGACAAGGTCGCCCGCCTGCGTGGAGCCGGGGATGTCTTGGGAAGCAGCGCTCGCCCGGATGCAGGGCGGTCACTTCAGGCATCTCCCGGTGATCAGTGACGGGAAACTCGTCGGCATGCTCTCGATGCGGGACCTGGTCAGGATGGGCGTACCAGAAGCTCGCTAAGGTCCGGCGCGCATTCGGACGCCGAGTGCACGTGAAAGAAGAGTGGGGCCGGTTGAATCGACCGCCGAATGCACCATGGCGACCGGCGCAGTGGTGGGCGGCCCGGGACTTGAACCCGGATGAGTTACCTCACACGCCCCTCAAACGTGCGCGTCTGCCAAAT
>CAXMLP010000290.1:0-4973 GCA_964194225.1 uncultured bacterium
TATGTATTTCGGCTTCGCGTCGTTCTTGATGGCGAGCGTTTTGGATGGGAGCCTGCATGGCTACTTCCTCGCATCGATCGTGGCCTTCCTTTCGATAACGCTCACGGAGAAAATGAATCAGCAGCGGAAGCGGCAAATTGCTGAGGCGCAACTGGTCGACGTTCATAGGCACATCGCCTACCAGCGCGCCGTGGCCGGCCTCGTGCACAACCTTCGGAACACTCTGTCCGTGACCAAGAGCTATCTCGAGGACTTCGAGGAATTGAGGGGGACAGACCAAGCGGCCGCGCGGATTGCCGGCGCCAAGCGTGCAGCTGACGAGGCCCTGAGCAATCTGGCCCGCTGGTCGCAGGCTGCAAACCCAAGCTTGGAGGTTGCGGCTGAGGAGTTCGAGCTGTCGTCAATAGCCGAGGAACGCGTTGATGCTGCTCGCCGGCTGGCTGCCCACCATCATATTGAGATCGAAATTCGGCGTGAGTCGCTGTCGTGCGCGGTGAAGGCTGACCCGGTGCAAATTGGCGACGTGGTAACCAATCTGCTGCTGAACTCGATAGACGCGATCGACAACCGCGGACGCATTGTAGTCACTATTGGGCGAGACCGGAGGGGCTTTGCCATGCTTTCCGTCGCCGATAGCGGGCCGGGCGTTCCGCCCGGCGAGAGAGATCACCTCTTCGAGCCGAACTTCACCACCAAGGCCGGGGGGACCGGGATCGGCCTGTTCAGCTCATTCGGGATCGTGCGCCAGCATGGTGGGGAATTGCGATACGAGTCCGGTCCTCCGGGCGGCGCGGTTTTTACGATTCTTCTGCCGGCGCTCTTACCAACTGCTCCGGAAGCGATAGCCGAACCCGGCGACAGTTTGGATCCAACGTCGGTCCCCGAGGGCCTTTCGCGCGGCGTAGACCGCCTGGTCGACTGAGCGCTCGAAGCCGCTGTAATTGGTCGTCCATACCGTTCGCAGCAACTCCTCTCGACTGAGCACATTGCCCTCCCGTTTGGCCAGGTAATAGAGAAGAAGCAGAGGCTTGCGGTCGATATCGACGGAGTTCCCATTTAGGGTAACCAGCCCCTCTCGCGGATCGATGACGAGCGCGCCGAGCCGCACCACAGCGTCATCCGTGCTGTGCTCCCGGATGATTGCCCGGATCTTGGTGAGGAGGACCGCCCGATCGATGCCCTTGACCACATAGTCAGTCGCTCCGTGCTCGAGGCCACGAATCTGGTCGCTGGCTCCATGACGCGCGCCCGTCAGGATCAATACCGGAGCCGGGATTCGGGCAGCGCCGCCGCGCAGCTGGTCGAGGACCTCGATGGCATCCATGTCGGGAAGCTCAAAGTCGAGCAAAGTCAGGTCCGGCTGAGAATCGTGTGCGATCCGCAGCCCGTCGCTGCCATTGTGCGCCACAAGCACCTCGTACCCAGCTCGCTCCAGGAAACCGGCAGCGAGCATAGCCTGCTCTCGGTCGTCCTCCACGACTAGGATTCGTCCGGCCGAACCGCCCACACCGCCCACACCGCGAAACTACTCCTTTCAAGCGTTTTTGACATCTATCTGAAGAGCCTCTGAGGACGGGCGAGTCAGGGCAACCTAGTCTGCCTGCATGAACAAGAAGCCACGGATCACTGACACGGTACGTCGGCTGGATGCAGCCCTGGGGATGGTCAGGCAGGATCGCTGGCAGGTTTCCGGCCTTCGCTCCGGCCGTCTCATAGTCTTGGCGGAGGGAACCGGTGCCGGCACCGGCGCTCAGCCCCCCGAGCGCACGGAGCACGAGCTGACCCCGCTCAGCCGGCGGGCCCTCTATGAGCGCCGGTCGGTGACCATCTCGACGATTAACACGACCGACGTCAACGATGAGAATTGGGAGCTCGATTGGCCGACCATCCTTTACGCGCCAATCGGGGACCCGGGGCGGAGGCCCGTGGGACTGCTCACGATAGGCGCCCGCACCCCCCACTGGTACGAGGACGAAGATCTCCACTTCATCACCGCGCTGGCGGCGACTCTGACCGCATTCGTGATGAAAGCCACCGACCCGCTCAGGAGGCTGACCCGAGCGGAGCGGATGGTTGCCTATCTCATGAGCGAGGGCCTGTCTGCAGCCGAGCTGAGCCGCGCCCTCCGCATTGAGCGCCCCGAGGCACAGCGGTGCACAACTGAGGTGCTGCGCAAATTGCGCCTGCGTTCACCTCGCGAGGTGGCTGATCTCCTCGAGGAGCGCCGGACACAATCCGCCCGCCCGGTGCTCCTGCCGGCAATCGACAATCAGTTGCCGGAGGAAGACTCCGGTCCGAACATGTAGATGCTGGTGCCCCGCCCGGGAGCGCTGTCAACTTCCAATCGACCACCGATTTCGGCCGCCCGCTCCCGCATTCCGATTAGGCCGAAGCCGTCGCTGCTGGTGTCGGAGAAACCGACGCCCCAATCAGTGACCTCAACCATGAATGGACGGGAGAGGAAATCCAACTTCACCAGGCAGGTCCGGCAACCCGAATGACGCCGCACATTGCTCAACGCCTCGCGCACGACCTGAAATGCCACTTCCTGGTGCGCCGCTGACAGGCGATCGCCTTCACCGGCCACTTCCACCAGCACATCCATGCTGTGATAGCGCTTGTAAGCGCGCGCCAGGTCTCGCAGGTCGTGTACCAAGCCGCCGGTGCCCAGCTCCCGGGAGCGCATCGTTCGAAGCATCCCGCGCAGACTCTTGAGACTCGCTTCGAGAATTTCGAAGACATTGCGCAGCACGACGTCGCCGGAACCGCGCGCGCTGTTTGGACTCTCGAAGTAGTACTTGAAGAGGGCTACCGCCGCCGCGAGGTCACCTCCCAGGTTGTCATGAAGCTCGCGGGCCAGGCGAGTCCTCTCCCTGGCCTGCTCGATCTCCGAGGCACGGCGCGTGGAATCGTCCGCCGACCGCAGCTGGAGCCGCGTCTCGTCCAGCTCGTCAAGGATTCCGATCGCCCAAATGACCAGATGCTCACGAGCCTTGGGCGGAAGGCGCTCGATCGCGGCCAACGTCTCTTCGTCAAGATCGCGTGCCGGTGGTGTGCCGCTAGCCCTCGCCGGGCTGCGGTGGGCGCGCTCGTCGGCGCCAGTTCGACTGGAAGAGTGCGAGGGCAAGTGGATGACGGAGCCATCGCCAGACCCTTCGATAGGGTCGGAGGAGGTCATGTCGCTGCGTTGACGATCTTTGGAGAATCTGGAGTTCATCGTTGGTGAGACTTAGCTGCTGTTCGATGAGCAGGTTCAGTTGATTGACGCGCTTTGTCAAGCGCAGGAATCCAGGAACGATCACCAAAAGCTCGAGAATCACCACGCCGAGGCCGATTCCCGCGACCCAAAGTCCAGCCCACCCGATGAGGTTCAGGTGCTACTCCGACACGGGTTCCGCGCCCTGGCCGTCGCCCTGGCCGTCGCCCTGGCCATCGCCCGGTCCATCACCATCGTCGAGTCCGACGGGAGCGATCGCAACGACCTGGTCATCCGGCTGAAGCCGCATGATGATCACACCCTGAGTCTGCCGGCCGATCTGTCGGATGTCCTGGACCAGAGTCCTCAGTACCATCCCTGAGGCGGTGATGAGAAGCACCTCTTCATCGGGATCCGTGGTCAGACGCAGGCTTGAAAGCGGGCCCACCTTGGGCGTGACCTGCAGCGTGAATACTCCCTGGCCAGCGCGATGGTGGCGAGGATATTCTGAGACCGGGGTGCGCTTGCCAAAACCCCGCTCGGTGATTACAAGCAGGTCTCCATCCTCTCCCTGCAGGGCCGCCATTCCCGCGACCCGATCACCCTTGCCGAGCCGGATTCCGATGACACCCTGAGTATCCCTGCCCATGGGTCGGACTTCGGCCTCGGAGAAGCGAATTGCCTTTCCCCGCCGAGTGGCGATGATGATGTCATCGGTTCCGGTCGTCGGTGCGACCCAATTGAGCTCATCCTTGTCCTGCAGGTTGATGGCGATGAGGCCGTTGCGGCGGACGTTGGCGTACTCCTTCATCGCCGTCTTCTTGATATGGCCCTGGCTCGTCACCATCAACATGTAGTGGCTGCCATCGTCCTCTTCGGGTCTGACGAACACCGCGCTGATGCGTTCGCTCTGGGCGATCTCGATCAGATTGTTGACCGGCAATCCCTTCGATTGGCGTTCGCGATCGGGGATCTCATGCACCCGAAGCTGGAAGACGCGACCGGACTGAGTGAAGAAGAGCATCGAGGCGTGGGTGTGAGTGATCAGCAGGTGCTCGGCATAGTCGGACTCCCGCGTTCCGGTCGGGGCGTCGCCGCCGGCGGTGGGCCGGGCCCCGCGCAGGCCCACCCCGCCTCGCTTCTGGGAGCGGAAGGTGCGCGAGGGCTGGCGCTTGATGTACCCGCGGTGGGTAAGGGTGACGACCACCTCCTCCTTGGGGATCAGATCCTCCGCCGTGAGATCGTCGGCTGAATCGGGTGAGATGACGGTTCGGCGCTCGTCGCCGTACTTCTTGGAGATTTCCTCCATCTCCTCTTTGATCAGCATCAGCACCTTCTGCTCGGAGGCAAGGATCGACTCCAGGTAGGCGATCAGCTTGATGATCTCCTCGTACTCCTGCTCCACCTTGTTGCGCTCGAGCTGAGTCAGGCGCCGAAGGGTCATGTCCAGAATTGCCTTGGCCTGGCGTTCGCTGAGCCCAAACTTCTCCTGCAGAGAGTTGCTCGCCGCCTCTCCATCGGCCGCCGCCCGGATGGTCGCGATCACCTCGTCGAGGTGATCGAGCGCGATCTTGAATCCCTCGAGGATGTGGGCGCGTTCCTGCGCCTGCTCGAGATCGTGCTGGGTACGCCTCAGGATGACTGTGCGGCGGTGCTCGATGAAGTGCTGGAGCACCTGCTTGAGGCCGAGGACCAACGGGCGGCCATCGACCAGGGCGAGCATGATCACGCCGAACGTCTGGCGCAGGGAGGTGTGCTTGTAGAGGTTGTTGAGCAC
>CAXMLP010000291.1:0-4614 GCA_964194225.1 uncultured bacterium
CTCATTTGACCGTTACAGTCCACTAGCCGAGCTCTCTGATCGCCTTCTCGGCCTCCGCCCTCTCGTCCCAGGGTTCGCGGCCGCGGGCGGTGATCATCGACCTCTCATGGCCCTTGCCCGCGAGCAGGACAGCGTCGCCCGGGCCGGCCCTCTCGATCGCTCGCCGGATCGCGGTCCGGCGATCCAGGATGATGTCGAAGTCCCGGCCAGCCACCAGCCCCCGGGCCCCCGCCGCCACCTCACGGGCGATGTCGGCCGGGTCCTCGTCCACCGGGTCATCGGTGGTGATGATGAAAAAGTCGGATCCCTCGGCGGCGGCCAGGCCCATGCCCGGCCGGTCGTGATCGCTCCTGGCTGTGCTTCCGAAGACGGTGATCAGCTTCCCCTTGGTCAGTGCTCGCAACTCGGCCAGGGCGCTGCGCAAGGCTCCGGCCGAATGCGCGAAATCGACATAGACCGCGAAGGGCTGCCCTAAATCCACACTCTCCAGGCGGCCGGAAACCCCCCGGAAGCTGCTCAGGCCGGCGGCGACAGCGTCGACGCCGAGCCCGAGCCCGAGGCAGATCCCCGCGGCGGCGAGCGCGTTGTAGACATTGAAACGAGCCGGCAGATGGAGCTCGACCTCGGCCTCGCCGACGGGAGTACCGAGCCGGAAGCGGGAGCTCTCGCCAACCCTCAGTTCACGAGCCACGAGGTCAGCCTGGCCGTCGATCGAGTAGGTCCAGCAGCGCTCGATGGAGCGCCGGCTCAGGACGTCAAAGCTGGCGTCATCTCGGTTGAGCACCGCCGTCTTGGGGATTCCCTTGGCGGCGCCGGCTGAGCAGAGGTCGATGAGGCGCGCCTTCGCCTCCACGTAGTCCTCCCAGCTTGAGTGGTAGTCGAGGTGATCCCGTCCGACGTAGGTCACCGCCACGACGTCGAAGTCGCAGGCGCCGACCCGCTCCTGGATGAGCGCGTGCGAGGTGACCTCGAGCACCACCTGCTCGAGCCCGGCGCCGGCCATCCGCGCCAGCCAGGCCTGGAGGTCGGGCGCCTCGATGGTGGTCTGGCCGGACTCGTTGTGGCTGACCTCCGCGCCGAGCTGGAAGGAAACCGTGCTCATCGCCCCGGCGGGCCGGCCGGCCGCAGTGAGGATGTGTGCGGCCATGTGGGTCGTCGTCGTCTTGCCGTCGGTTCCGGTCACCCCAGCAACGCGCAGATGGCGGGCCGGCCGGCCGAGCAGGGTCGCCGCCAGCTCGGCGAGTGCGGACCGAGTCGAGGGGACGATCAGGAAGGGGGTCCCAGGGGGCAGGGCGAGCGGGCGCTCGAGCACCAGGGCGGCGCCGCTCTCGGCCACCCCCACCGCGAAGGAGTGACCATCAACGGTCAGCCCGGGGATCGCCACGAAGAGGTCGCCCGGGCCCACCCGGCGGGAATCCTGCAGCACGCGCTTGATCTCAACTTCCGGCCCCGCCCCGACCACCGCACCCGTTACGCCCGCCGCCAGCTCAGCGAGCCTCATGACGGCCAGCATAATCGGCGTGGTGGGCAGCACGATTCTCGGCGGGGCCAGGTTCGAATGGGGTAGCCGGGTCTATCTCATGGGAATCGTCAATGTCACGCCTGACTCGTTCACCGGCGACGGCCTCACCGACCCCGGGGCCGCCGTGGAGCACGGCCTGCGCCTCGCCGCCGAAGGCGCCGACCTCCTGGACGTGGGCGGGGAATCGACGAGGCCGGGTCACCAGCCTGTCGCCGCGGAAATCGAGCTGGCACGGGTCCTGCCGGTGGTCCGCCGGCTGGTCCTCGAGTCCCATCTGCCGGTCTCGATCGACACCTGGAAGCTCGAGGTCGCGCAGGCCTGTGCCGCGGTCGGGGCAGCGATCATCAACGACGTCTGGGGGCTTGCGCGATCACCCGGCATCGCCGCTCTGGCCGCCCAGGAGGGACTTGGCCTGGTTCTGATGCACAACCAGGCCGGGACCGACTACACGGACCTGGTGCCGGACGTTAAACGCGCGCTCCTGCGCTCGTGCGCCGCCGCCGCCGCCGCGGGGGTGGAGCCGGAACGGGTGATCGTCGATCCCGGCATCGGATTCGGGAAAGATGGCCCTCAAAATCTCGAGCTGCTTCGCCGGCTTACCGAGCTGCTCTCGCCGCCCCATCCGATGTTGGTTGGGACTTCGCGCAAGTCCTTCATCGGCAAGCTGCTCGACCTGCCCGTCGAAGAACGCCTGGAGGGCACCGCCGCAACTGTCACGGCGGCCGTGCTCCGGGGCGCGGACATGGTCCGGGTGCACGACGTCGCGGCGATGGCCCGCGTTGTCCGCGTCGCGGAGCGGCTCCGCTGACCGTCTGCTACCTGGGCCTCGGCGGCAACCTCGGCGACCGCCGGGCTCGACTGGCCGCGGCGCGGCGTGAGCTTGCCGGGCGAGGGGTCACCCTGCTCCGGGAGAGCACGGTCGCCGAGACCGAACCGTTCGGGGTGCAGGACCAGCCGAGATTCCTGAACCAGGTGCTCGAGGTCGAGTGGGCTGGCACCCCCCATCAATTGCTCGCCGTGGTCAAGGAGGTGGAGCGCGTCGTGGGGAGAAAGGCCACCTACCGGTGGGGACCGCGCGAGATCGACGTGGACATCCTTCTCTTCGGAGAGGAGCGCATTGACACGCCGGACCTCCACGTGCCCCACCCAGGTCTGCGGGAGCGGCCGTTTGTGCGGGATGGTCTATCCGAGCTGCGGCCCGACATACTGGGTGAGTGAGGCGCTTGCGGATCGCCTGGCTCGGCCACCAGTCGGCCAAAGTGGGGGGCGGGATGGCGACCTATTCCCACGAGGTGGTCGACGGACTGCGCCGAATGGGTCACCACGTCACCTTCTTCCACCATGGCGATCGCAGCGGCAGGGACATCGACGAGAACAGCGAGTCGGTCTCCCTGGCCTCGGTTTCGCTGATGAAGCCCCTTGTCCTATCGCCCGGCCGGGCGAAGCGAAAGCTGGTCGACCGCCTCCGCCAGCGCGACTTCGATGTGGTGCATGCCTCCTTCTGGTTCTCGAGCATGGATTTTGACCTCCCCAAGCTGGCCCGGGAGCGCGGCATCCCCCTCGTCGCCACCTTCCACGTCGCCTTCGACAATCGGTTCAGCCTTTGGGGCGGCATCACGAACGGCACCTACCGGCTCTACGCGCCGACCCTCGCCAAGTGTGACCGGGTCATCGTCTTCGGGCCGGCCCAGCGCGACATCCTGACCAACCTCGGAGTCCCCGACTCGGTGATCCGAATCCTCCCCAACGGGGTCGACATCGAGCGCTATTCGCCGGGGCCCTCGGATCGCAAACAGCGGTACGGCGCCGAGCGTCTTTTCATGTACATGGGGCGCATCGATTCGGAGAAGAATGTGGATGTTCTCCTCGAGGCCTTCCTCGACTCTGCCCCACCACGAGATGTGAAGCTTCTGATCATGGGCACGGGCACCGAGAAGCGACGGCTCGAACGGTTCTATCGCGATCCCCGGGTGATCTTCACAGGGCACATCGCCGAGGCGGAGGAGAGGGTCGCCATCCTGCGGGCTGCCGATGCCTTCTTTCTCCCCTCCACGGTCGAGGGCCTGTCCCTGTCGATGCTGGAGGCGATGGCCTGCGGAGTGGCGACCATCGCCACCGACGTCGGCACTGATGGCGAGGCGCTGCGGGGAGCCGGGATCGTCATCGACCCGAGCAGCCTCGCCACCGAGTTGGAGATGGCGTTCCGGCAGCTGATCGAGCTGCCCTTCCTGACGGTCGAGCTGGGCCGCCTGGCCCGCGAGCGCGTCCTCGAGCGATTCTCCCTCTCCCATAACCTCGAGCTGCTGGCCGACCTTTATGAGGACGTGGTGGGCCCTCCGGGAGGGCGGGGAGCCGCGCGCGACGCGGCCAACTCCCGCAAATGAAGAGAGGCCCGGCCGGTGCCGAGCCCCTCTGTCGCCCTGACTGGAAGATGCTGGATTACTAGTCGGACTTCTCCACGCCTTCAGCCTTCTCGACGTCCTCGTTCTCGACTTCAGCCTTCTCGACGTCCTTCTTGTCCTCGCTGTCCTTCTTGTCGTCGTTGTTGGCTCCATCGGCCGTGGCTTCGAGGGCCGCTATCTGTGCCTTCAGATCCGCGATCAAGGTCTCGAGGCGAGTGATCTCGGCCTCGAGCAACGCCGCGGCGGTGGCGTTGGCCGGGGTCTCGTCATGCTCGTCCAGCCGGTCGAGGGCGGCCTCGGCAACCTTAAGGTCTGCCTTCGCCTTCGCGAGGGTTACCTCAAGCGCCGCGATCTGCGCCTGGACGTCCGGACTGAGGACGGTGGTCTCGCTGGCGGTGCGTGAGCTCTCATGCCCCTTGGCGAAAGCGCCCATGACGGATCCACCCAGGCCGATGGACGCGGCTACGAAAACGACCGCGACCTTGGTTGCAACTGTCTTACGAATCATTGAATGAGTGCCTCCTGGTGATTGCCGACGGTGCGGCTCGTTTACGGTTTGACTGAAGAACTCCGGTCGACCCGAAAGTCGGAAGTTTTTTCTTTCTCGATTGGTTCCCCCACCTCGGGATCGCGGCCATCCACCTCGGCGTCGGCTTCCCGCGCCAGCCGATCCTCGACATCGGTCTCGAC
>CAXMLP010000292.1:0-2513 GCA_964194225.1 uncultured bacterium
CCTGGTCCTCGCCGAGGCGGTCAAGGCGCATCAGGATCGTGTCCCTGACCGTGTCCGGGATCCGCATCTCCGACAGCTCACGGCGACTCCAGCCGGTCTCGGTCCGGTAGATGTCTCCCCGGTCGAGGGCGACTTTCAGCATCTCCTCGAGCACGAATGGATTGCCCTCGGCGCGGGCATGGAGGAAGTCGCGGGTCTCGTCGATCACCCCTTCCTTGAGGTCGAAGATGGCGTTCACCATCTCCGCCACCTTGTCGGGACTCAGGGCCTCGAGCTCGACGATGGTCGCCGCCGAGCTGCGCCGCCAGCCCTGGACCATCGGCAGCAGCGGGTGGCGGCGATGCATCTCGTCGCGCCGGTATGTCCCGAGGACCAGGATCCGGGCGCTGCGCAGCCGCCGGGTCAGATAGTCGATCAGCTCACGGGTTGAGGCGTCCGCCCAGTGGAGATCCTCGATGACGACAACCAGCCCCGAGTCGACGGCGGGGATCCGGAGCAGGGCCAGGATGGCCTCGAAGAGGCGAAGCTTGCCCTGGGTGGCGTCCATCGCGTCACCCGGCACGTCCTCCGGTTCGAGCTGGGGAAAGAGGTGCGCGAGCTCGCGGCGAACCGGCCCCAGCCGGGTGCGAACGGCCTCCAGGTCAGCGCCTTCGAGGTAATTCCCGATCGCCTCCAGGAAGGGCAGGTAGGGGAGCGAGAGGTCGGCCTCAGAACAGCCGCCCAGGATGACTGTCATCCCCATCCGCTCCGCCCGGCGCGCCAGCTCGGTGGCGAGGCGGGTCTTCCCCATCCCGGCATCCCCGGCCAGCAGGACGACCTGGCCGTCTCCCCGATTGGCGGCCAGCAGAGCATCCTCGAGGGCTGAGAGCTCGTCCTCCCGCCCGATCAGGACTGTGCAGAGGGCGCGCTCCATGGTGGCGCCATTATCCGGCCGTCAGGGTGCCTCTCCGGTGATCAGATCGAATATGCCGGCCAGCCAGCGCTGCTCGCGCACCTCGCGGACGCCGGCGGCCCGGATCAGGTCCGGGGTTCGCCGGTTCCAGTGATCCTGTTGGGTCAGGACTGTCAGCGGCGTGATCAGGTCCTGCAGCAGCGCCACCGGCAGGTGGTTGCTGCGGACGTGCTCGAGAAAGATCATCCTGGCCCCTGAGCGCGCAACGCGCATGCCCTCGGCGATCGCTCGCTCGGGATCCGGGATCGTGCAGAGGCAGAGGTTGAAGACGACTGCGTCAAAGTGGTGGTCGGGAAATTCAAGCCGCTGGGCGTCCATGGTGCGGAGGTCGGCGGCCAGGCCGAGCTCCTTGGCGCGCCGTTCGGCGACGGCCAGCATGCCCGGGCTGAGGTCGATTCCTGTCAGCTGCACCCGCGGCCGGTAGTGCGGCAGGGAGAGCCCGGTTCCGATCCCCACCTCGAGGATCGTGCCCGCACCGGCGGCCTCCCCCACTCGCCGGCGGGCCGACTCGAGCAGGCGGCCGGAGATCGCGCCCGAGCACAGCCGGTCGTAGTTCTCGGGATCCCTGTCATAGATCCGCCGGATCCTGTTGAGCCGGCTCTCCCCGTCGTCTCCGGCTATGGCGCGAAGATCCGGCAGAGGCTGTCGGCAAGGGCTGTCGGATCGCCGTCCGCAACCTCCAGAAAGTGACCCGTTGCCTCGTTCACGGCGCCGACCACGGCGCGGCCGAAGACGACCGGGTCGACCGCGGCGTAGAAGGGGTCGGCATCGGCGCCCGCGCGGCGCACCTCCGCTTCGACGACGGCGGCGAACTTACCCTGCAACTCCTGCCGGACGGCCTCGATGCGGTCGGAGATCCCCACCGATTCGACGAGCAGTAAGCGAGCCAGGCTTCGTTGCTGGTGGCAGGCGCTGACAAAGGCGCGGATCCCCCGGCGCATCCGGTCGCGATGATCGGCGCCCTGGGCGGCGGTTGCGGTGACCGCGTGGATGAGCGAGCCGCCCTCCCGGGCGAGGAGGTCGCGGACGCAGTCCTCCTTGGACTGGAAGAACTCGTAAAAGGTGGTCTTCGAGGTCCTCGCCTGGGCCACGATCTGGTCGACGGAGGTGTCGTTGTAGCCGCGCTCGGCGAGGATTGCGAGGGCCGCTGAGAGCAACCGCCGGCGTCTTTCCTCTCTCTTTGCCTCTCGGTTTGCTTCGCGCCTCGAGTCACGTCCTGCCTGGCGCAGGCCGTGCGCGATCGCCGGCGGTGTCGCCACTTCCAAGGTCAGCTGTTGGCCGCGATCGCCCGGCTGATCACGATTCGCTGGATCTCGGATGTTCCCTCGAAGAGGGTGTAGATCTTCGCGTCCCGATGCCACTTCTCGACCGGAAAGTCCCGGATGTAGCCGTATCCACCGAGGATCTGGATCGCCTCCTCCGTCACCTTCACCGCGACCTCGCCGCACTTGAGCTTGGCCATCGAGCCCTCGGCCATCTTGAATTCGCCGCCATGCCGGCTCATCCAGAGGGCACGCCAGACCAGCATTCGCGCCGCCTCGATCTCGGTCGCCATGTCGGC
>CAXMLP010000293.1:0-5047 GCA_964194225.1 uncultured bacterium
GCCTCAGGAGCGTGCGGTCGGGGGGCATTTCCGTGGCCGAGCAGATCCACACCGATCACCTCGCGTCCGGCTTCGTTCAACAGGTCGACCCAGCCCGGCTCCCTCCAGTTGCGTTCGAACGAGGACGCGAAACCGTGAACAAGGAGAACGGGCTCGGTACGCACGGCGCGCAGCGTACCCGGGGCCGTTGTAGTTTTAGGGCCTATGCCTCGCCGGATCGACATCGAGTTGACCAGCGCGCGCGACGACGGCACCTGGACGTGGCGCGCCGCTGGGGCACTCAAGCCGCGGGGCGTCCTCGATGCCAAGCTCCTGTACCCGGGCGCCAACGCCGGCGATGTCGTACGCGCCGAAGCTGACTTCGAGATCGAAGGCATCACCATCCTCGCCGTCCTCCCCCCGAAGGCGAAGCGGGCCGAACCGGAGCGCCTCGAGATCATCGGGACGCCGCGGGAGCAGGGCGGGGTCACGTCCTCGCTGGTGTCGAAGCAGGATCGACCGCGGGACCGGGACCGAGATCGCGATCGGACACGAGACCGCGGTCCCGGCGCGCCCCGCGGCGGCCCCGGTGGAGAGAGGCAGTCACGGGATCCGCAGGCAGCTCGCTCAGGCGCCCCCACGCGCGGCAGCGGGCCGCCACGGGACCGGGATGCGGGGCGACCCCTGCGGTCAACCGGAGCGCCGGCGGCGCCAGAAGGGCCGCCGCGGGGCCGTCCGGGCCCGCCTCGTGGTGGTGAGCGGGGGGACGAGGCGCGCCGGGGCGATAGACAGTCGTCAGACCGGCCCGCTCGCGACCGCCCGGCTCCTGACCGCCCGGCCGCCGCGCCCAAGCCGAAACCGAAGCGACTTAACCCATCAAACACCTATCGGGCCGCGGTTCTCGACAACCTCCCGGTCGATCAGCGCCCGATCGCCGAACAGGTGCTGCGCGGTGGCATCCCCGCCGTCCGCCAGGCCGTTGAGTCCGAGAACGAACGGGCCAGGGCGGAGGGCAAGCCGGAAGCCAGCGCCGAGGCCCTCCTGATGCTGGCCGAGGGGCTGCTCCCCCGGCTGAAGGCGGCGGAATGGCGGGACCGGGCTGAAGCCGCCTTCAAGGCCGTCGACGAGATCGGGCTGCGCGACCTGCGCGCCGTCGTCGCTGGCGCCGACGCAGTCGCCCGCGACGACGAGGCGAGAACACTGGCCAGCCAACTGCGAGAGGCACTCGAGCGCCGGGTCACGGCCGAGCTTGACGAGTGGGTCGCCGCAGTGAACTCGGCCCTGGAGGAAGGCAGGGTGGTGCGCGCGCTGCGGTTGTCCGCCCATCCGCCAGATCCGACCACCCGGTTCCCGGCTGAGCTGGCCGTGCGGTTGGCCGACGCGGCCAGCGCGGCCATGACTCCGGAGACGATGGCTGATCGCTGGTTGACGCTCCTCGAGGCGGTGGCCGCCTCGCCGGTGCGGCGCTCGGTCAAACCGGTGGGGCTGCCGGCCGAACCGGGCGATGCTCTTCTGCAAGCCGCCAAGCAGGCTTCGGGCCGCGTGCCGGCCCTGGCCGCCCTGCTCGGCATCGACATGCCCCCTCCGCCCGGGCCGCGACGGGCGACGAAACCGGGGGCGGGAGCACGGCCAAC
Source organism: uncultured bacterium (assembly GCA_964194225.1). GTDB lineage: Bacteria > Chloroflexota > Dormibacteria > Dormibacterales > Dormibacteraceae > CAXMLP01. The sequence goes on from CAXMLP010000293.1 coordinate 1,614, forward strand.
GCGTTCGGCGCGTTCCGCACCCCGCCCGGGTGCGCCTCGTATACCCCCTCCTCCCCCGTCAGCCACCCGACCGTCCAGCGAGCCGGCAGCTGCCGCGCCTGCGCCGGCGGCTTCGCCCGAGCCGGCGGCTGAGACGGCGGCCGGCGTTGCTCCGCTGACTTCGCCGGCGGCGGCCGTTGTTGCCGACCTGGAACCGGCGGCTGCGCCGTATCCCATCGTCATCGCGCCAGCCACCGACGAGATGGTGGCGGCGGACGACGTCGCGCTACCAACCGATCCGCCCATCGGCGTCCCCGACAGTCCGGCCGAGGCCGTGGCGCAAGAGACGCTGGCCGAAAGTGAGCACCACACCCCGTAAGTGCGGGACGGAGTCCGACGCGCTCCGGGAGTCTCCCCCCCCCAGCCGCGCAATTGTCCGCTGGTTCGCCCTGGTCTCGCCTCCCGGGTGTCACTCAGCACGAGATCACCGATCTCGTGATTGAAGGCGCGGCGCCTCCATGCCGATGTAAAAGACATGAATCTAGAAACGGGGAAAAGGGAATGGATGTCGTCGTAGCCAGCTGGAAGCCAAACCAGGAGGAGCTCGACCGGATACTCGCCGAGATGCGCCCCATCATCGCTGAGTTTGCCCGCCGGGCCCGGCAGGAGACCAAGCACTAGCCGCACCGACTGTTTCAGTCAGGCCGCGGCAGCAGCACCGACGCCCTGATGGCGCGACCGCGGTACTCCCCGCTTTCCCGATCCTCGTCCCAGCGAGCTCCGCAGGCGCTGCACTCGCACGAGTCAAGGTTGACCGATGCGATGAACATCCGGGCCACCTCGTACGAAGCGCAGAACGGGCAGGCCAAATGACCGATCCCCGGGTCCTTCCCAGCTTGCCCCTTCACCGCTCTCCAGAGTAGCGACGGCCAGAGCCAAGGTGGTTCATTCCCGGTAAGGTCGCCGCCCATGGTCGACTACGAAGCGAAGGAACGGGTGGCGCTGCTCACCATCCGACGGCCCGAAGCCCGCAACGCCGTGAACGCCGAAGTGGCCGCGGCGATGGAGGCGGCCATCGATCGCCTCGAGGACGACCCCGAGATCTGGGCCGGCATTATCGCCGGCGAGGGCCCCGTGTTTTCAGCCGGCGCCGACCTCAAGGCCATTGCCGCGGGCCAGTCCACCGCGCTGATCACCCCCCGGGGTGGCTTCGCTGGCATCTGCCGGCGGGACCGGACCAAACCTCTGATCGCCGCCGTCGAGGGCCCAGCTCTGGCTGGGGGCTGTGAAATCGCCCTGGCCTGCGATCTGATCGTGGCGTCGGAGGCCGCTTCCTTCGGTCTGCCCGAGGTAAAACGATCGCTGGTGGCGGCCGCAGGCGGCCCGTTTCGGCTGGCCCGGGTGGTGGGCGCCAAGGTGGCCATGGAGGTCGTCCTAACGGGCGATTCCATCACCGCCGAGCGGGCGTACCAGCTGGGCATGGTGAACGTCCTCGTGGCGCCGGGCCAGGCGCTCGAGGCGGCCCGGTCCCTCGCCGCTCGAATCACCGCCAACGCCCCGGTGGCGGTATGGCAGAGCCGCAACCTGGTCCTTGCCGCTCAGACCGTCGACGACGACACTCTGTGGCATATGACCGCAATGGCCTTCGGCGTCGTTGGGCAAACCGAAGACTTCGGCGAGGGGCCCCGAGCCTTCATCGAGAAGCGGCCGCCGGTCTGGAAGGGCCGGTAGCGACCACTACGTGAACGTGTCGAGCACGCCGTGATCGTGGAGGAATTCGGCTAACCCCTCCACCAATCCGAGGTCGGCCACCTCGCTGAGCGGGACCCATGCCGCCTCAATGGCATCGCTCCCCGCCTGCGGCGGGTCCTTGCCGAGCACGGTCACGCCGAAGTCCAAGATGACGTAGTGAAAACCGGGGCCGATTCGCTCCACCCAGCCGATGAGGCTGCCGCACACGCCCTCTACGCCGGTTTCCTCGGCCAGCTCCCGCACGACGGACTCCGCTAGCAGCTCGCCGGCCTCGACCCGCCCTCCGGGCACGGACCACAGGCCGGCACCGGGAGCGCGGCCGCGACGGATGAGCAGAATCCGCTCGTCGTCTACCGCCACCGCTCCGACACACAGTTGCGGGCGTGTCGGCTCGGGGTCAGCCATCCCCATCCGCCTCCAGGGCGCGATGCATCACGCAGCCTGGCAGTAAAACCGGACTCCTCAAAGAAGTTCTTGGTCGCCCGGCGCCTGGCGCCGGTACGTCCGGCCTCAGCCGGTCCACGCCGAGGCGCCGCCCTGGAGTTGGGCGACCTTGGTCAAGATCGTGCGCCGGCCGCGTGACGCCTCCTCGTAGGCGCGCACCGCCTCGAGCTCGGCCGGAGACAGTCCCGCCAGGCGCTGGACGACCTGGGAGGCGGAGAGGGCGTCGTAGCCGGGGATGGCGAGTCCATCGGCGGACACCGATGGCACCGCCGCCGCGCCGTTGCCTGAGGGCCGCGAGGCGGCAGCGGCCGCCGGCGGCGCGGGCCGCTCTGCACCGGCACGGGCAGGAGGGGCAGGGCGAGCGGCCATGTTCGTCAGGACGTCCGTCGCCTGGCGGACGACTTTGCCCGCTTCCCGCTGGCCTTGGTTGACGGCGAATTGGCCGATCACCCGCGCCATCTGGACTTCATTGCCGACCCGCTGGCGACCCCTCTCGATGATCCGGGGTACTTCCTCCCGGGCGGTCAGGGCCAGTCCGACCGGGAGGTAAAGAAGCACGTCGAGCGCCTGTTCCAGGGGTGTCTTTTGCTCGGTCACAGACAGATCCTCCCCCAATCCAGGCCGGAGCCAAAAATCGACCTAGTTCACGGTATGGACGATCAGCACATCGCAGGGTGCGTGATGGCTGACCTTGTTGGGAACGCTGCCGAGCAAGAACCGGCTGGCTGAGGCCATGCCTTTCGATCCGACCACGATGACGTCCACGCCCGACTCCTCAGCCACGTTCACCAGCGCGATGGCGGGATCTCCCCTCTCCGCCCTCACATGAACGTTCTCCACCCCTGCGTCCAGCGCGATACCGCGAGCCGCCGAGGCGTGTTCCTCGGCGATGGCAGAGTCCGTGATGGTCCATCGCAACTCTTCGGGGGGCTCCTCCTCGAGCCGCAGAGCGTCCGGCGGCTGCGGCAGGAAGGCGGTAACGATGAGGAGTTCAGCGTCGAAGGAGAACGCCAGTTCGGCGGCGTGCCGGACTGCCTCCGCGGCCGTCGCTGACCCATCGGTGCCGACCAGCACCCGCTGGTAGCTCACTACACGCAGTCCCGGCACAGCATGGACTTGGGATCCGCCAGCTGGATGGGGTGCTTCACCAGGAAGCACGACTGGCAGACAAACTCCCCCGGCTGCTTCGGGAGGACCTTGAGCGGGCTCTCCGATCGCTCGTCGGTGTCGGGCGTCTCCTCGTCCTCGTCGTCCTCCTC
>CAXMLP010000294.1:0-1506 GCA_964194225.1 uncultured bacterium
TCTAAGCTTTGGGCGGCCGTTTGCGCTTCGGTTTGGCAGCCTTTTCGGCCTCCGCCTTCCTCATCGCGCCGAACTTGCGCTCGAGGTCGGCGAGCATCGCCTCGGCAGTTCGGCCCATGTCTGCGTAAAGGTCGACGTCGGGCTCGACCTCCGCGGCCAGCGGTTCTGGTATCGGAACCGGCATCGGCTGGCGCTGGCGCATAACGAGCCAGGTGCCGGCAATGCCGATGACAAGACCGATCACCGCGCCCAATGCAAGCCAACCAAACACCGCTGACAAACTTACCCCCCGTCGCCGGCTGCCGCCTGCCGACCTTCGGTCGGATCGTTCAGCTCGTCGTTATCACGGCGGAGGGGGGGCCAGAGAAGAAAGGCATCCCCTCTTCCGTACAACTCAGCCGGCCGCCCACCCCGGGGACCAGTCGACCCGGCGCGGAGCCCATGGGGTACGACGAAGCCCCTCTGGTTCAGAACCTTGCGGCGAAAGTTCGAAGGGTCCAGGCGGGTTGCCCAGACCTCTTCGTAAATTCGCCGGAGATCCCCGAGGCGGAACGGCTCCTCCAGGAAGGAGGCGGCGAGCGATGTGTACTCCAGCTTGCCCCGGGCGCGTTCCACCCCATCCTCCAGGATGCGCGGATGATCGAAGGCGAGCGGCATGGCTGGTGGCCCCGTAACCTCGGAAACGGGCCAGAACAGGGCCAGCGGTGTGTCACCGCCCGCTTCGGGGGCGGGCAGGTCGGGAAGGAACGCCATGTAGGCGACCGAGACGGTGCGCCGGCGAGGGTCGCGGCCCGGGGCCCCATAGGTGCGGAGTTGCTCAAGATGCATGGCGGCGGGCAACTTCACCAGGCCGGTCTCCGCCGCCAGCTCCCTCAGGACCGCCTGCTCGAGGCTTTCATCGTCCTTCACAAGGCCGCCGGGCAGCGCCCAGCGCACCTCAAAGGGTTCAGCGTTCCGCCGCACAAGCAGGACGCTGAAGCGCCCGTCCCTGATGCTGAAGAGGACGACGTCGACGGCGATCGCGACGCCCGGGACGCGGCGCACGTCGTTTCGCCTCGTCCTGCCGTTCCAGATTCTCAACGCCGGCCGACCTTACGCATTTGTCGTTCGGGTCAGTATGACCTTAACTAACCCAGCGGGATTGCCCGGTCCATCAGGTCACGAATCAGCTTGGAAGTGCTCAGGCTCTTGCCCGAGCGCAGGGCGTCGATCTGCCGCTCGCGGATCCAGGCGGTCTGGCGCGGTGAAAGGTAGATGACCACTCTCTCCACCCCACGCGATGGTTCCTTGGCGGGTTGATCTCGTGCGAGGGGCGTAACAGCTTGTTTGGGCGCCGCTTTCCTGGCCTGAGGGGGGCGGCTCGTCGCTTTTGCTGACGGCGCCGGCGCAGATCTCGGGTCCTGAGCCCGGTTGGGGACGGAATCCGCCTCGACGGGCTTGTGCCGGCCCCAGCGGCCGCGCCGCTCCAGTCCGTCGAGGCCGCTAGTGTTCCGTCAGACAAATAGC
>CAXMLP010000295.1:0-3588 GCA_964194225.1 uncultured bacterium
AGGATCAGCATCGCGCGCGCGCTGATCCTGGAGCCCCGGATGATCATCTGCGACGAGCCGGTTTCGGCCCTCGACGTCTCTGTCCAGGCCCAGATCCTCAACCTTCTCGAGGACATGAAGACGCGCTACCGGCTCACCCTCGTCTTTATCGCCCATGACCTGGCAGTGGTCCGCAACGTCAGTGACCGGGTGGCCGTCATGTACCTCGGCAAGCTGTGTGAGGTCGCGTCCGCCGACACTCTGTTCGAATCGCCCGCGCATCCCTACACCGCCGCACTGTTGGCGTCGGTTCCGGTGCCCGATCCCAGGATCAGGCCAAGAGAGGCGTCCGCGATGCTCCCTGGCGAGCTACCCTCGCCAGTGGAACCGCCCAGCGGGTGTCGATTCCGCACTAGGTGCCCACGCGCGGAATCGGTCTGCGCCGACATCGAGCCGCCAATGCGTCAGATCGGAGATGACCAGTTCGTGGCCTGCCATTTCCCGCTCGAACGTGCCGCGCCCAAACCGAGGGCTGTCGATAGAAAGGAGGAGGAGAGCAATGGCTGACATGAGAGACCGCCGGGAATTCCTCGGCTTGGCGCTCAAGACCGTGGGTGGGGTGGTGGTCGCCGGCAGCGCGGCCGAGCTCCTCGCCGCCTGCGGCACGGGGACCTCGCCGACCGCCGTCACAACGGCCCGCAAAGGCGGCACGGCAGTCTTCGCCACTGAGGCGGAGATCAACAGCTTCGACCCTCGCGCTGGCGCCTGGGACTCGACCGGCCTTCAATATGCGAGGACGGTCTTCGACCCGCTCTTCGCCCAGGCTGAAGACGGGACGGTCAAGCCCTACCTGGCCAAGTCGATCGAACACAACTCCGACTACACCGAGTGGACGATCAAGCTCCGCCCCGACGTCACCTTCCACGACGGCAGCCCGCTCGACGCCACCACGGTGAAAACCAACATCGACGGCCTCCAGAAGTCTCCCTTGACCGCGCCGGCCCTCTTCAACCTCGCGTCCACGAGCGTCGTGGATCCGCTGACCGTCCTCGTCAAGACAAAGACGCCGTGGGTGCCCTTCCCGGTCTATCTCACCGGCCAGCTCGGCCACGTCGCCGGCCTCAAGCAGCTTGCCGACACCAGCGGCAAGGCTCAGCCCATCGGGACGGGCCCGTTCATGTTCAAAGAATGGGTGCCTGGCGACCACTTCACCGCGGTGCGCAACCCGAACTACTGGCAGAAGGGCCTGCCGTACCTCGACTCGATCACCTACAAGCCGATCATCGACCCCCAGTCGCGCGAGAACAGCCTCAAGGCCGGAAACATCGACCTCATGCACTCGAGCGACACCCAGAACGTCGCCGACCTGATGAAGGGATCGACCTTCAGCCAGGTCAACGACATGAACTCCGTGATCGGGGAACCCGACCTCAACTTCGTGATGCTGAATACGGCGGTGGCCCCGATGGACGACCTCCGGGTCCGCCAGGCGCTGGCTTACTCGATCGATCGCAAGAAGGTCATCGACACCGTTTACAACGGCCTGAGCAAGGTGATGGACGGGCCGTTTCCGCCCGGCCATCCCTACTACACCCCGGTCGACTACCCCGGCTTCGACCTCGAGAAGGCGAAATCCCTTGTCGCCGCCTATACCAAGGACAAGGGTCCGATCGCGTTCAAATACGGGACCGTCAACTCGGCCAAGACGCTCCAGGTCAACCAGCTGATCCAGTCGATGTGGAAGGCGGCCGGAATCAACGCAGAGATCGTCCAATACGAACAGAGCCCGTACATCCTCAACGCCATCCTCGGCAGCTACCAGGCGTACGGCTGGCGGCAGTTCAACGCCCCCGACCCTGACGGCAATTACATCTGGTGGTCGTCACTGACCGCCTCCCCGCCCGGCAAACAGGGCCTGAACTTCGCCCGCAACAAGGACACGTTGATTGACGCGGCCCTCCAGGCGGGCAGGACCTCGGCCGACCCGGCGGCGCGAGCGACCGCCTACAAGACCATCCAGACCCGCTTGGCGGCGGACCTGCCCTACATATTCATCGCCCGGACGTTCTGGATCGTGGCGTCCAAGAAGGCGATCAAAGGTTGGGACGCACCGCTCCTGCCAGACGGATCGAAGGCACGGCAGATGGCTGCCGGGATCATCTCAGCCGCCCACATCTGGCGCTGAGCCCCGCTCCGGCAGGACTCTCAGGGGGCGGCCGGCACCGGCCGGCCGCCCCCGGCTACGTGAGCCCTTCGTCTTAACCGCCCCGGTTTTCATCTGGCCTTGAGCGGCACAGGCTTCGCCTCCGGAATCACGCCACGGAGGGAAAACAAATGCCCATACTCGCCGCCAACATCGAACCGCTGCAGGGGATCCTGAACAGCTGGATCTTCATCGCCCAAGCCCTGGTCGGGTCAATCGGGGCGCTCGCATTTGTCATGGCATTCCTCTGGAAGATGACCGCCGTCGAGCCCCGCTCGGTGATGCAGGCCAAGCAGTGGATCCAAAGGATCGTCGTGGGAACGATCGGGGTCGAGATGGCGGGCACGCTGGTCAAAGTCCTGACCGGCTCCCTGCCGAGCTGACAGGCGCTCCCAAATCGTGTCCTTCTTCGGCTTCGACCCCGCCAAGAGTCTTCTCGATGGAGTTGTCAATGGCATCGGCGGCGCCGCTGCACAGTTGGCGCTGCCGCTCACGGGTTTCCTGCTTTCGACCACGGATGTTCTCGGTGGCGGCCGGCCCTTCACCCAATCGGCGGCCATCGCGCGCTTTCAACCGACAGCAGTCGCCATTGCGGACGCGGCCTTGATCGCGGCGGTGGTCTGGGGCAGCTACCACATCATGTTTGCCCGCGGTGTGCGCAGCCTCTACACGGTGCGCATCCTGCTGCCGCGACTGCTACTGGGTTTGCTTCTCGCCAATTTCTCGCTCCCGCTCCTGCAGGGCGCCGTCGACGTCAACAATGCGCTCGACGCGGCGGTCCTCAGCACGGGTACCGGGTTCGATCCAGCGTCACTCCTCAATGGGAGCCGCGACCTTGGCTCAGGGCCGGCCCTCAGCATCATCGTCACCGCCGCCCTGTTCTGCGGCTACGGAGTCCTCGGAATCGCCTACACCGTCCGCTATTCGATGCTGATCGTGCTCGCCATTGTCGCGCCGCTGGCCGCGCTGGTCTCGGTCCTTCCCGATACTCATCACTACGCCCGAAAGTGGGGAGCCCTCTTTGTGAGCACCCTGCTCATGCAGCCGCTCCAGCTGCTGATCCTGCAGGTCGGGCTCCAGCTGGAGGTGGCCTCGTCCCCGGTCAATCCTCTGAGGCACGTCTTCGCGCTCGCGACCCTCCTCATCGCATTCAAAGTCCCCGGAGCGCTGCACAGCACCTCGACCGCGGGCACCCATGCCCTTTCCACCATCAAGCACTACGCCCACCTGGCCGCACACACCGGGCATCTCGCGTGATCGGCCCGGTCGCCGTCGGCATCGCCGTCCTGGCCTCCCTGACCCTTCTTGTCGTCAGCGGTCAAAAGACCTCGTCGCCGGTGGAGGTGGTGCCGGGCGCCGTGGTGACCCAACCCTTCGGTTGTAGCGGCCTCGACCTGGAGCCTGTC
>CAXMLP010000296.1:0-2540 GCA_964194225.1 uncultured bacterium
CGCGGGCTGAAGTCGTAGAAGCGCGCCGACGGACAGGCGGCGACGCAGATTCCGCATTCGTAACAGCCTTTTAGATAGTCCGGGAAGCGAAGGTCGGCCTCGACCTGGGCCAGCATCCGCTCCTTGACCTCGCGGGTCGCTTCCGGGACCACGGTCGGCGACGGCATCTACTTCCCGCGCCTGACCAGAAAGCGCATCAACTTGCCTTCCTGCTCGAACCCAACCAGGTCGTGGCCCAGTCGCCGCGTCCATGTGTCCATGTCGGGCTTGGCGCCAGGGTCATCAGCGAGCATGAGCAAGGTCTGGCCGACCTCCACCTCCTTGATCGCCTTGGAGATCTTCAGGATCGGCATCGGGCACAGCATGTGCTGGCAGTCGAGTGTCTTGTTCGCCTCATCAAGCGCCATGTTTCTCCTCCTGTTTGGTGGTGGTCGGCGAGTTGCCGCCGGGCTCGAGCAGCCGCGACCAGTCGACGGTCTCTCCCTTCATGAACGTCCTTTTCACCCAGGACGGGGCCAGCTGCCAGCAGCTCGTGCACACCTTCTTGCCCGGGTCGACCGGGTTGACCTGGCAGAGCATGCACAGCTCGCTAGTCGGCACAGCGATAGCACCTCACCTGGTCGTGGTCGATTCGCTCGCGGATGATGGTGAATGCTTCCCGACCTGGCACCAGCCGTGCCCTCTCCGCCACGAGGGCGGAGGGTTTCAATCTCACCAGCCAGCCGGCGCCGTAAGGGTCGCGGTTCGCGATCAGGATGTCCTTGCCGAACGTCTCCTCGTTGTTGGCCACGATCTCTCCCGACAGTGGGGTCGGGAAAGGGCCGACCCACTTCGCGCTTTCGATGGTCGCTGCGCTCTGGCCGCCGCGCAGCACCTTACCCGGCGCCTTGAAAAGAAGGCTCACCAGCTTTCCGGCCTTCGTCTGAGCGACGTCGGTCATGCCCAGGGTCACTGTGCCGTCCTCCTCGAAGCGCGCCCACACGTCGCGCTCGATGTCATAGGACAGATCGGGCGGAACCCAGCACCCCTGGTAGACCTGCTCGGGGATCTCCATCTCATCAAGTCCCGCAGTCGATGCCCTCCGCCTGCAGCAGCGCCCTGTAGGCCTCCACTCCCTGCTCGCCGGTCACCAGGTCTTTCGCCTCCTCGTCCCAATTGGCGGGCGCAAGCTTCACGATCCAGTTGCCGTACGGGTCGGCGTTGAGCGCGGTGGGATTGTCCAGCGGCACCTCGTTGACCGCAACGATCTCGCCGGACAGCGGGCTGGGGATCGGGCCCACCCACTTGGATGATTCCACCGTGCCGGCGCTCTGACCGCGCGCGATGGTTCGGCCCACCTTCTTGGGTGTGACGACAATGATCTTGCCGGCGAGCTTCTGAGCGGGATCCGTCATCCCGATGCGGGCGGTGCCGTCCGCGTCGCGCTTGACCCAGACGTGCTTTTCCACCTGGTAGAGCAAGTCGTCCGGGATGTTGCAGTTGTTGACGGTCGTCATCTGCTCGCCTCCTCGACCGCAGCCGCGGATTCCTCGTGGGTCTCCCAGTGGTAGAGCAGCAGGTCGTAGCCGACCATGCGGATCTCATCCGCGAACTTCTCGAGGAACGCCTGGTCGCGGCCGCGCGGGTTGACCTCGCGCGTCATGCCCTCCGCACAGAGCGGGCAGTTCAAATCGAAGAACATACGGTCGCCGTCATGACGCGTTTGGAGGCTGTCCTTGTGGGCGGTGACCATGTGGGCATGAAGCTCTGGACGTGTCCCGGTCTGGCCGCAGAATGGACACTTCACGGCTGTTCCTCGGCTGCCGCCGCGGCTTCACTCACCGCCTGGTCGAGCAGCTGATACAGCTCGCGCAAAAGAGGCGAGGGCCGGCTGGACCCTGACCCCGGGTCCCAGACGACCAGCCCGGCCTGGGCGAGGTCCTGGAAGATGGCCTCGAAGCCTTCGCCGGCAAGCGCGTCCTGGCCGGCCAGGATCCTTCCGGCCAGCTCGTATGCCTGATGAGTGCTGAGAGCCAGCAGAGCGCGCCGCAGCACGGCTTCGGCCACGGCCCCCTGGGTCTCCGCCGGCGCGCCCGACTCGGTGTAGGTGTCGAGCGCACGCAGCCTCTCCTGGGCTCGAGTCACGGACAGTGCGCGCCCAGCGATGGCACTGCCAAGCTCGCTGAGGGCAACCCGCCTCATCCCACCGCCACCAGATGCGGGTCGAGCGCCATCTCGACCAGCTCGATGATGTCCTTGACCTCGATTTGGTCCTCCATGCCGAGGGCCTGAACGGCGGCCGTGTACATGACCACGTCCTTGGGGCAGGCCACCACGAAGTACTTGGCGTCGCCGAGCGCAACGGCCTCCTTGATGCGATTCTCACTCGGCCGCTCCTTGATCCCGGTGTCGTCCATCCAGATGCGTCCGCCGCCGGCACCGCAGCAGAAGCTGTTCTCACGGCAGCGGCCCATCTCGTGCACATGGACCATGAGCTTCTTCATCACCTGACGTGGCGCATCGAAGCCATTGTTGTAGCGGCCCAGGTAGCAGGGGTCGTG
>CAXMLP010000297.1:0-6342 GCA_964194225.1 uncultured bacterium
TCCGCGTAGGCGACCGCCCAGTGGCGGGCGTCATCCGGGTGGTCAGCGTCGGTGCGCTCGTTGGGAAACCGCGAGGTGCCCATGGTCTTCATGCTTCTGCTTGGTGAGTTATAGCGCGGATCGGGGCCTTGTGAACGAGGAAAAATGTCAGTCTCGCAACTGCCGCGGGGCAGGTTGAAGCACAAGAATCCGGCGATCCCGACGTATTGCCATCTGAGGGGAGCGGGCTGGAGATCTTGAGCTTCGGCTCGAAGCCCGCTCCTCGATCACGTTTTCCGCGGGGGCACATCGCCCCACACGGTTGGGGGGGCGACTCACCTCACGTCGGAGATCAAAAGACGAGACGAGCCGCCCGTGCCCACGACGCTAGCGCATGGGGACCGATTTGTCTCTACCCGAAACTCATGGCACCGGCTCAATGCCGGCGGTATTACGATGCCGCGCTGATCGCAAGATGATCGTGGACGCCAATACCGTTTTGTCCCGGATGGGGCTGCTCGAGAGTATTTACCAACGCATGGACGGCAACCCGCAACTCCGGAGAATCCCGCCGCCGCCCCGCTCCGATAATGAGGAGCGGGAGATGGATTCCAACCCGGCAGAACTTCAGGCCGACAACGCCTGATTCAGTCCCAGGGACCGGGCAAGCGGCCCTTTCCTGAGGAGCCGCTCAGTCGACGCGTCGTTACCTGGTGCTTGGCCGGCGGACGTACCGGCCGCAAGCTAAACGGGCGGCGTTCGGGGGGGCTGAGCGGGTTGCGACGCCTCCGCCGCGGCCATCCTGCGGAACTCGAACCAGGTGATGACCATGCCGCCGCCGACGAGCAAGGTGGAGCCCACGCCCACCAGGAACACCACCAAATTCAACATCTCAGATCCGCGCAGCGCGCATTTGAACATAGATGCCAAAGCCGAGTATCGACGGGACCCAGATGCCTACAAAGACGCCCGCGTCGTGATTGGCGGGCGCCACAAACCCGAACCACAGCACGATCGAGAAGGCCATCGCCAGCAGGGCGGCGCCGAGTATCAGCAGATCCTGCGTCTTCAGCATTCGTTTCATCTCCAGTGGTCGTATCGAGGAGCCGTCTCAGACACAGGCGCCCATGCTTCCTATATGGCTTCTGTCCAGGTTTTGTTCCGTCTGACACGGCTCAGCTGAGCAGTTGGCTACAGAGTGGCCCCTATCGCAGCCGCCCCAAACTGGTTGCCGAACGCTCGCTCGACCGAGATTTGTATTCAAATTTCGTGGAGGCGACGCCGAGAATCGAACTCGGGATGGAGGTTTTGCAGACCTCTGCCTTGCCACTTGGCTACGTCGCCTCGCCGGAGGGCAATTCTATCCGGCGATCTCAAAGGAACGGCCCTGGTCCGGTTTGTCCTGAGTCGACTGCGGTGGGCCCGTCAAGAGGCGAGCTGCCCTTGAGGTGAGTCGCCCTCGCGGGACCCGTGGAAGAGGCGTTCACCTCGCCCAGGATCTACCGGGCAACTCAGGCTGCGGGCTCAACGGATTGGGGGGGTGGCCGATCTCCTCGCTAATCACGACACCATGCGTATCACCTTTGGCTGGTGCATTCACGCGTCAACAACTGAGTGGCATATTCCTAAGTTCGAACTCGCGCGCTTCCTATATATTCAGGGCGCCCCGACCACCCCCTCTGAGGAGCCGTGACCAAATGGGTGTATCCGCGATCAAAATGCCGCAGCTCGGTGAATCCGTCACCGAGGGCACCGTCGATCGTTGGCTGAAGAAGGAGGGCGACTACGTCAAGAAGGACGAACCTATCGTCGAGGTCGTCACGGACAAGGTCAACGCTGAAATTCCGTCCCCGTTCGAGGGCAAACTTCTAAAGATCTCGGTCGTCGAGGGAACCACCATCGCAATCGGGACCGAGATCGCCCAGATCGAGGTCGAGGGACCGGGGACGATGGCGGCCGCGCCTCCCGCTACGGGCGCCGCGCCGGCCGAGGCTCCGGCTGCCGCCCGGCCAGCCGAGGCTGTCGCTGCCAACGGCGGATCGGCAGGGCCGGCCGGCGGCGGCCGAGGCCGGTTCAGTCCGGCAGTGCGTCGCCTGGCGGAGGAACACTCGATCGACCCCGGCACGATGTCCGGCAGCGGCGAAGGTGGTCGGGTGACGCGCGAGGACGTGCTCGCTCATGTTGCCCGGGTGAAGTCGGGCGAGATCGCTTCGGGGCCCGCCACCGCTGCTGTGGCGCCCAGCTTGGCGCCATCGCCGCCGGCGAACCACGCTCCGGCGCCGGCAGCGCCCGCCCCGGCGGGACCGACTGGGGATCGCGAGGAGTTGGTCAGGATCAACGCCGTCCGGCGCTCCATCGCCGAGCACATGGTGCGCAGTGTTCAGACCTCACCCCATGTCTGGACGATGGTCGAGGTCGACATGAGCGGGCTGGTCCGGTACCGGGAGGCTGAGAAAGAGGCGTTTCGCGCCCGGCACGGCGTGAACCTCACCTACCTGCCGTTTGTCGCGCAGATCCTCTGCGAGGCGCTGGGCGAGTTTCCCTTTCTCAATTCCAGCTGGACGAATGAGGGCATCGTCCTGAAGCGGTACGTCAACCTTGGACTGGCCGTTGCCGTACCACCTGACGGGCTTATCGTTCCGGTCGTCAAGGATGCCGACCGACTCGGGTTCACCGACCTTGTTCGCGCCATCGCCGACTTGACCGAGCGGGCCCGCGGCAAGCGGCTCAAGCCTGAGGATGTTCACGGCGGAACCTTCACGCTCAACAACACCGGGGCAACCGGCTCGGTTGCCTCTCAGCCGATCATCAACCAACCCCAGGCTGCGATCCTGACAACGGAATCGATCACCCGCCGGCCGGTTGTAATCGGCGAGGGTGTCGCGATCCGCCACATGATGAACATGTGCATGAGCTTTGACCACCGCATCCTCGATGGACAGATGGCGGGCCAATTCACCAACCGGATCAAACGACGGCTCGAAGAATGGACACCGGCGGACATAAAGCTGTGAGGGATTGACGTGATCGACCAACCGCCGATTCAGCCGGGTCGCCGGCTGCCGGAGTGGATCAAGGTCCGCGTCACCGAGGGTGAGAATTACCGAGAGCTGAAGCAGCTTGTCGCCGAGCAGAATCTCCACACGGTGTGCGAGGAGGCTCGCTGTCCGAACATCTACGACTGCTGGAATCGGCGCACCGCCACCTTCATGATCCTCGGTGCGGTCTGCACCCGAGCCTGCCGGTTCTGCGCCGTCACGTCCGGCCGGCCGGGCGAGTTCGACCTCACCGAGCCCAGCCGGGTCGCCGAGTCCGTCGCCCGGCTGGGCCTGCGCCACGCGGTCATCACAAGCGTGGACCGGGACGACCTCCGCGATGGCGGCGCCGAGGTGTTCGCCAGGACAATTCGCGCCATCAAGCGGCGGAGTCCGGGGACGAGCGTCGAAGTTCTCACCCCGGACTTTGGCGGCGACCTCGAAGCGGTCGCGACGGTCGTGGCGGCCGGCCCGGATATCTTCAACCACAACACGGAAACCGTCCCCCGCCTCTACGCTGCAATCCGCCCCAAGGCCGTCTACCTAAACAGCCTTGGCCTGCTCCGCCAGGTGAAGCGGTTGCGGCCCGACCTGGTCACCAAATCGGGAGTGATGGTCGGGCTCGGCGAGACCGTGGAGGAGCTGCTCCAGGTGTTCCGCGACATGCGCGACCATGACGTCGACGTGCTGACCGTCGGCCAATATCTGCGGCCTTCAAAAAAGCATGCCGAGGTGGTCCGCTTCTACCGGCCTGAGGAGTTCACGCGGCTGCGCACCGCCGCGCTCGAGATGGGATTCCGACACGTCGAAGCGGGCGCACTGGTCCGCTCCTCCTACCACGCAGATGAACAGATCCCGCACGGCGCAAAGCTGCTGGCTGGGTAGCGTCCCCTACCAGGCCGCCTGGGACCTTCAGCGATCGCTGGTTGACCAGGTGCGCGGCGGCGCGCAGGACGACATCCTTCTGCTGCTCGAGCATCCCCACGTCTACACCATGGGCCGCAAGGCGACCCTTGACCATGTGCTCTGGGACGAGGCCGAGAGGAGCCGGCGCGACGTCGAGCTGATCTGGTCGGATCGGGGTGGCGACGTCACGTATCACGGTCCGGGCCAGCTCGTCGGCTACCCGGTGATTGACGTCGACCGGCGCGGTGAGGATCTGCTCATCTACCTGCGCGCGCTCGAACGCTCGCTGATCAGCTTTCTCGATGAGCTTGGGATCGAAAGCAACGTCGTCCCCGGTCTGACGGGGGTCTGGAGCGGCGGCGAGAAGATAGCGGCGATTGGGGTCAAGATAACTGGAGGCGTGGCCAGCCATGGTTTTGCCCTGAACATGACCGCAGATCTCGAGTATTTCGAGGGGATCGTGCCCTGCGGGCTGGCTGACAAGAAGGTCACCTCCGTCGAGCGGCTGACCGGCCGGCGCGTCGACACAGAGTCTGCGGCGCGGCGCTACGCCGCCCACTTCTCGCGGACCTTCGGCGTCGAGCTGTCGTGGTCAGAAGGGTTGACTCTGCCGATTACCGCGTAGAGTCAATTGCGGGAGGCCTCGCCTCCCCTGGACATGGACCCCCACCTGACCGCCAACCTGACAGCCCTCCTGGTGGCTCACCACCACATGCTGCCGGACTGGCTCGTTGCCCCCGAGTGGCTGCGGCCGGCCGAGCGCGCCATTCGCCGTTTCGTGATTCACAATCCCGGCATCGGCCTGCTCGTGGTGATCTTCTCCGAGGAGCTCGGGATACCGCTTCCCGTGCCAGGTGACGTGGCCATCCTGAGCAGCGGCTACCTGGTCGCGCTTGGCAAGCTGAACTACTTCGGTGCGGTCGCGGCGGTGGTGGTCGGGGCGATGTCCGGCAGCTTCATCCTCTTCTCGCTGAGCCGGCGCTTCGGGCACGGCTTCCTCGTCCGGTACGGGAAGTACGTCGGCCTGGACCATCGGCGCATGGCCAGGGCAGAGGGTGCCCTTCAGCGCTGGGGACCGTGGGCGGTGATCGTGGGCAGACACATCCCCGGGATGCGGGTGATCATCTCGGCGCTGGCGGGCTCGTTCCAGATGTCGCCGCGCATTTTCGTCCTCTCGGTGGCGGTGTCATCGACGATCTGGGGCTTCATGTTCGTCGAGCTCGGCCGGCTCCTCGGCCGGCGCACTTTCGCGCTCTTTCGGATCTTTCCGGGCCACCTCCTCCCCTACCTGGCCTTCGCACTGGGTCTGCTCGTGATCGGATACCACGTTTGGGAGCGGCGCCGAACGGCGCGTGAGCGCAAGCGCGAGGCCGCCAAGGTGATAGACTCCTGAAAGCTTTTCCTCTCCCCCCGACGTGCCCCCATGGCCGCCCGGAGGCTCACCTTCGAGGTTTCACCGAATGAGCAGTACAACTGAATTGATCCCGCTCGCCACGGTCGTGCCCCCCCTCAACCACGAGGTCGGCGCCGGATTCGACGCGGTGGTGGATGGCGAGTCGGTCAGGGTTCGCGCGGTCCTGGAGCGCACGGTCGTGGTGGAACACCCCTCGACCGGCGACCGCTCCGTGGTCCGCAAGGAGCTCTGCATGGTGGATCCGGCCGCGGTTGCGTTCGTTCCGGGCAACCCGAGCGCCGGGGTCGGGCCGCGCCAGTGGCGCCGGTTGCCGGGGAAGCCGCCCCGGCCCTGATCGCCGCCTGAGTCAGCGCCCGTAGGTGGCCGCTTCTGTCCTGGCCTTGGGACAGCATTGATATCATTCTTGGTGGGGGAATTGTGGAAGCATCTTTCAAGGCGCCTTCGAGCCAACTGCTGGGAACCTGGATTCTGTTGCTCGTGGCAGCTCAGATGGCGGACGTCATAACCACTGGCGTGGACATGGCCTATGGCGGGATCGAGGCTAATCACCTCGTGGCCACCCTCATGAACCTGGGCGGCCTTCAATTGGTGTTCATTCTCAAGCTCCTGCTAGTGCTCGCCCTGGCGACCGCCGTCCTGCTCCTCAAGCGATACGCAGACGCGCACCCGTCACCCGGCGCGCGAGCGGCGCACGCCTTCGTCTGGCGGGCGATCCAGATTTCGGTGATCGGCCTGGTGCTCGTGGCTGTGAACAACACGGCGCTCCTGGTCCAGATCGCTTAGCAATCCGTGCCCGTTCGCGGGCGCTCCTGCGGCTCGGCGAGGGGCGCGCGCCACACGGGTCACAAGGCTTCCGGATGGTGCCGAGGCCCAGAATCGAACTGGGGACACCGCGATTTTCAGTCGCGTGCTCTACCGGACTGAGCTACCTCGGCTCGGCGTCCTATTCTACCGACGCCACCTCCCCCACCTCGGCTCCCAGGGCCACGTCCTGTCAAGTGGTGTACG
>CAXMLP010000298.1:0-4633 GCA_964194225.1 uncultured bacterium
AGGCCGGCGGTGTCCACCACCGTGAATTCGGAGCCGAGCCACTCGCAGACCCCGTAGAGGCGATCGCGGGTGAGACCTGCCGTGGGATCGACGATCGCCTTGCGCCAGCCGACGAGACGGTTGAACAAGGTCGATTTGCCGACATTCGGCCGGCCGACGATGGCGACGATGGGATGCGGCACGGCCTCTATTGTCGGGGCGACCGCCTGCCGCGGGCTGGCGGGCGGCTGCACGACCGCTCGCCCGCCTATCAGACTATGACCGCCAATGTTGCAGGATCGGGTCATTCTCAAGGAGAACCGCGTGTTTGCGGTCTCCGACGCATCCGGCGACATCCCGGTCGGAAACGAATACGGCTACGGCCTTTACCACCTCGACACCCGCTACCTCTCCGGTTTCCAGCTCCGTGTCAACGGCTGCTCGCCGATTCTTCTCAGCAGCAGTGTCGACCGGGCCTACGTGGCCACCTTTCAGCTGGTCAACCCGACCCTCTCCATCGCCGGCGGCCTGGATATCCCCCGCCAGACTTTGAGCATCCGCCGCACGCGGTTCATGCATCGAGGACTCCACGAGAGGCTCGGGATCCAGAACTGCAACCGAAGCAGCGTCGACGTCGAACTCGAACTCGAGTTTGCCGCCGACTTCCGGGATATCTTCGGGGTCCGCGGCTACCACGCCCGAGATGCCACCGGTGTCGTCGAGCCGGTGGAGGTCACCGACACCGGCTTCCGCTTCGGCTATCGGGGCCGTGACGCCGTCCCACGGAGCACCGAGGTCGTCTTTCACTCACCCCACTCCAAACCCAAATTCGCCGCCTCAACCGCTCGCTTTCCGCTTCGCCTCAGGCCGCAGGAGACGTTCGTGCTGCTGGTGGACATCCTGCCGCTGCTGAACGACGACGAGCCACCGCTTCATTTCGATTTCGACAGTGCGCTGACCGATCTCGAAAGCTCGTACCGCCACTGGAACCAGACCTGCACCCAGATCCACTCGGACAACGAGGTGCTGGATGGCGGTCTGCTCTGGCGCAGCCGCGAAGATATCCGGATCCTCTGCGACGATTTTCCGACCGGCCTTTACCCCACCGCCGGGATCCCCTGGTATGCCGTGCCATTCGGTCGCGACGGACTGATCACATCGATCCAGACTCTGGGCCTCAACCCGGACCTGGCTCGCGGAACCCTCCGTTACCTGGCACTTCACCAGGGGACCCGGGTCGACGAATCGCGCGAGGAGGAGCCGGGAAAGATCTTCCACGAGATCCGCTTCGGCGAATTGGCCAATCTCCGGCTGATCCCCCACACCCCGTATTTCGGCTCTGTGGATTCCACCCCCCTCTTTCTGTGCCTACTGGTCGATCTGATCGACTGGACGGCCGACATCGATCTGCTGACTGAGCTGACACCGAACGTGATCGCCGCCCTCGCCTGGTGCGATCGCTACGGAGACAAGGACAAGGACGGGTTCGTGGAGTACCAGCAGCACAATCCGATCGGAGTGCGCAACCAGGGCTGGAAGGATTCGGTGGACTCCCTGACTGCGGCGGATGGCACGCTCGCGCCCCTCCCCGCCGCGCTGGTTGAGGTCCAGGGCTACGTCTACCGGGCCAAGGCCGGGCTGGCTCGGATCTTTCGCTCCCTCGGCCAGCGCGAGACAGCCGACCGCCTCGAGGCAGAGGCGAAGAGCCTGCGCCGGCGCTTCAATTCGGCCTTCTGGATGCCCGACCGGCGCTTCTATGCGCAGGCATTGGACGGCAACAAGGCGAAGGTCGAGGCAATCTCATCGAATCCGGGGCACGCCCTCTGGTCAGGTGTCATCGATAAACAACGCGCGGGCGCAGTCGTGCGGCGGCTGATGAGCCCCGAGATGTTCTCGGGCTGGGGCATCCGGACGCTCTCCAGCGAGGCGACCAGTTATAACCCGATGAGTTATCACAACGGCACCGTCTGGCCGCATGACAATTCAATCCTCGCCGCCGGCATGAAGCGTTACGGGTTCGCCCAGGAGGCCGAGCTCGTCGCCCGCTCGATCATCGAGGCGGGCATGCGGTTCGCTGATGGGCGCCTTCCCGAGCTCTTCTGCGGCTTCAACCGCGATCGCAAGTTCAAATCCCAGCCGGGCGAATACCTCGTCAGCTGCAATCCACAGGCCTGGGGGTCGGGCGCTGTCTTCCACCTGCTGAGCGTGCTCTTGGGCTTGGAGGTCGACATGCTCAATCGGCGCGTGCGGATCAATCCGATCGAGACGCCGCTGTACAACCGCCTCCACGTGTCCGGGCTGCGCGTCGGGGACGGCGTGCTCGACTTCACGGTCGACCGGCGCCGCGGCGCCGTCAGGGTGGCCATCGACCGCTGCCCGCCCGGCCTGACCGTGGAGCATAGTTCCTGAACCCTGAGGCCCGGCCGCGGCTGGCGCTCCTGCACTACTCAGCCGCCCCCGAGCTGGGCGGGGTCGAAGCGATCATGGAGAGCCATCGCCGGATCCTCGCGCAGGCCGGCTATCCGGTCCGTGTCGTGGCCGGTCGGGGCGCTGCCGAGCTGGTTCCGGAGGTCGACTCCCGCCACCCCGCGGTTGAGGCGGTGACGGCCGGACTCGCTGCCGGCGCCGACGTGGCCGCCGCCTTTGCAGCACTGACGGCGGTGATCCGGGAGCGCCTACGGAGGGTGCTGGCGGACACCGATCTCCTGATCGTCCACAACGTGATGACCATGCACTTCAACCTGCCGCTGACCGCGGCGCTGGCGGGGGAGTGGCGCGTCCTTGCCTGGACTCATGACCTCGCCTGGGCGAACGACCGTTACGCAGCCTTCCGGCGTCCCGGTTTCCCCTACGATCTCCTCCATTCCCCCTCCCCGGGCGTCCGTTACGTCGCCATTTCGCAACCGGTCGGTGAGCGGCTCCGGGAGATCTACTCGGTACCCGCGGCGGAGGTGCCGAACGGCATCGACCGGTTCGCGCAGCTGAGGATCCGCGCCGCGACCGCCGAACGCCTGCGCGCCAGCGGCCTGGCCGACGCGGATCCCCTGATCCTGATCCCCTTCCGCATCACGCGGAGAAAGCGGCTCGAGCTGGCGCTCCGAATGCTGGCCGTGCTCGCTCCCCGCCACCCGCGGCTCAAGCTGGTTGTTTCAGGCCCGCTCGGCCCGCATTCCGTTGACAACGTGGCCTACTGGCGCGAGCTGGACGGGCTGCGCAGCGAGCTCGGCCTGGGGTCAACGGCGGTCTTCCTCCACGAGCTCGGTCGCCCGGCAGAGCCCGGCCATCCGGTCGATGACGAGATGGTCGCCGAGCTCTACCAGCTCGCCTCCCTGGTCCTCCTGCCCAGCGAGGCCGAGGGCTTCGGACTGCCGGTGCTGGAGGCGGGGCTGGTGAGGGTCCCCGTCGTTTGCACAGACCTGCCGGTCTTCCGGGCTGTGGCGGGCGACAACCTGTGGCGCTTTCCCATGGACGCCGGCCCTGAGGTGATCGCCGAAGTCGTCGAGGCGGCACTCGCCACGCGCCAGGCACGGCTCCAATCGCGCGTTCAATCCCAGTTCGGGTGGAGCCAGATTCTGCCTCGTCTGGAGGAGGAGATCCGGCTTGCCCTCGCCTGACGGCCGCTTTCGAATCCTGATCCCGGTCCTCACCTCGCGCGGTCTGCCGGGGTTGCTTCCGATCGCGTCTGCGATCCTGAAACAGCGTCGCGGAGTGGGCAGCCTGCTCCGCGTGGTTGAGGTTCCGGTGGGTCAACCGATCTCAAAGGGCGTCACCGTCGCGCGCCGCTACCGGAGCCTTCTGAACAGGATCACAGCCATCGAGGAGCGAGCGGCCGGCCGCTTCGGCGTCGAGGTGCGGGTCTCCCACGACGTCGCCCAGGGGATCCGGGAGGCCGCCCACGAGGTCGGGGCTGACCTGCTCGTCCTGGAGTGGCCAGGCCTCTCCGTGCGCCCGGGCGTGAGCAGTGTCATCGCCAGCCTGGTCGCCGATCCGCCGGCCGACCTGGTGCTGGTCCGGCCGGATCCCGAGGGCCGGCCGGCCGACGACGGGTCGGGGATCCTGGTCCCGGTCCGGGGCGGACCCAGCGCGAGGCTGGCCCTGCGAGTGGCCGACGCCATCGCCGAGGCGGAGGGCGCCCCGGTTACCGTGATGCACATCTACCGGCCAGGCCTCCCCGAGGACCGCCGGCGGCGAGAGTCCAACCATTTCAATGACCTCGTCATCGAGGTCAAGTACCCCGCCGTCAATCGGGTGGAGGTGGATTCGCACCACCCGGGCCAGGCGATCCTGGACGAGGCCCACAAGCACCGGATGACCGTTCTCGGCGCCCAGGCGGAGCGCGCCCGCTCGCCCCTCCTGGTGTCGACAGCTTTGTCCCGAACGGTGCGCCACCTCCCCGGCACGGTCGTCGTGGTCAAGAGCGGCGGGCTGGTCGTCCGAGCGGCCGCCTCTTCGGGGGAGGTCGACACGGTGCCGCCGTCGAAGGCCGAAATCGCCTTCACGCCGGCTCTGCCGGAACGGCACCTTTCGGCTCGAGTCGACCGCTGGTTCGCCGAGAACACCTTCCATTCGCGCGAGTTCCACGACCTCGATCGGCTGGTTGAGATCAAGCAGAGGCAGGGCCTCACGATCAGCCTTGGGCTGCCCACCCTCAACG
>CAXMLP010000299.1:0-5994 GCA_964194225.1 uncultured bacterium
GCGTGGGCTCGATCAAGGATATCCCCGGCATCCGCCGATTCGTGGCCGTCGATGGCGGGATGGGCGACAACATCCGGCCCAAGCTTTATGGCGCTCGCTATGAGGTATTCAAGGCAGCGGAGCCGGAGGCGGCGGCGACCGAGCGGGTGACGATCGCCGGCAAGTACTGCGAGTCGACCGACATCCTGATCACTGACGCGCAGCTGCCGCCGGTTGTCTCCGGCGATGTTCTCTGCCTGCCCGCCACCGGGGCATACTGCCTCTCCATGGCCAGCAATTACAACGGAATGCCGCGGCCCGAGGTCCTGATGGTGAAGGACGGCCAGGCCCGCGTCATGCGGCGCCGCGAGACTCTCGCCGACCTGCTCGTGGCAGAGGTCTTCTAAAGAGCCGGCCGGCCGGCTGGGCTGGCTGTCTCACCGGGCGACTTCCAGCCGCCGGGGGCATCGTTACGGATCGCGAGCAGGCCGGCCATGATCGAAAGGGCGATCTCCGCCGCCGAGCGAGCCCCGATGTCCAGGCCGACCGGAGACTGGATCCGGGCGACGTCCGCTTCGGGCACCCCGCGCCGCACCAGCTCCGCCAGGTGCGGCCCCGTGTGGCGCCGGCTGCCCATGACCCCGACGAAGGCAGCCCCGGAGCGGAGCAGCAACTCCAGCTCGTCAACCAGCCGAGGGTCATCGTGATCCGTGTGCACGGCGAACACCCCCTCACCGGCGTCGCCGACACCGCGGGCCGCCCGAAAGCCGAGGCGACCGGCCAGCTCGACCAGCTCCTTCGCGACGGGGGTGTCACCGAGGACGATCAGGCGCGGGGCCCCGGGGTACGGCTCGAGAAAGACCTCGATTGATCCCAGCTCGTGCCGATAGGTCCGGATGGCCGGCTCGCCCGATGTCAGCAGGACAGCCGAATCGCAGCGGGCGGCGGCATCGAATTCCGAGCAGCCCAATGTCCCGGCGAGGGGGCCCGTGTGATCGAACAGGATCTTCTCCCCGGGCCGGCTGGGCGGCTGACCGTCGAGGCGGATCACCGTCGCCATCACGATGGCCTCGCCCGCCTCCCGGCGCCGGACCAGCTCGCTCTCGACACTCACCCCGACATCATCGCGGGAGCAGCGCGGGCAGGGTGCGGCGGATGACGCTCTCAGCTCGCTCGACCTGCTGCGCGGTTGTCAGCCAGCCCACGGTGAGGCGCAGGCTGCTCAGTGAATCCTCCAGAGAATGTCCCATCGCCAGCAGCACATGTGAGGGATCCAGCGATCCGCTGGCGCAGGCGGAACCGCTGGAGGCGGCGACACCCGATAAATCGAGCGCCAGGAGCAGGTCCTCCCCGCGGACGCCGGGAAAGATGGCCGAAGCGTGGTTGGGCAGTGAGCTCGTCCGGTTGGCCGGCTCCGGTCCGGTCACCTCGCCACCCGCCTGAGCGAGCGCGCGCCGGAGGCGGCCGGCGAGCGGGGCTGCCGCGCCCGCCATGGCTTCCCGGTTGAGCGCCGCACAGCGGAGGGCCGTGGCAACCGCCACCGCGGCGGCCACATCCTCGTGGCCGGCGCGCAGACCGCGCTCCTGCGGACCGCCGTATTGCAGCGATTCCAGCCGCAGGCCGGACCGGACGAACAGGAGACCCCCCCGGCCAGCTCCCAGCTTGTGACCCGAAAACGAGGCGAGATCGATCCCGCGCAGGTCCACCGGTAGCCATTGCGGGCCCTGGCAGGCGTCCAGATGGACGATCGCACCCGGTGCCTGTGTTCGCGGCTGCAGCGTACCCACCTCGTTATTCGCCATCGAGGTGGAGACCAGCGCGGCACCGGGCAGATTCAGATCGGTGTTGCGTCCGCTCCTGTCGACCGGGAGGATCTCCACCCGGCGGCCTTCCAGTTGGAGGCGGCGCGCGCAGGCGAGGACCGCCTGGTGCTCGGCCGCCCAGGTGACAATCGCCGCGTCCCTTGAAAGCCGGCGGCCGGCACCCAGTAGGGCGAGGTTGACCGCCTCGGTCCCGCTCGCGGTGAAGACGATCTCGGCCGGCTCGACCCCGAGGGCTCCGGCAGCCATGTCGCGCGCCTGATCGAGGGCGGCTCGGGCCGCCCTGCCCTCGAGGTGCGGGCTGGACGGGTTCCCGGCGGGTACCTGCGAGACCGCCTCGACCACCTCTGGGAGCACGTCGGTGCCACCGGCGTGGTCGAGAAAGACGCGGTCGGTGAAAGGTTCAGCGAGTTCGATCCGGGGCCTTCACGAGGTTTTCGAGGGATCCCACATACCCCTTCAGAATCAGGTGCAGGTCGAGGATCTCATCGACTTCGATGGGACCGGGACCGGCCGCGGCGATCGGTGCCACCACCTCCTCGATCACCAGTTCATCGTCATCCTCGATCATCGCCTCAATCCCGGACCCCTGAATGGCGAGGACGACCACGAAGCTGACCCGGCAGGCGGCGCAGGTGACCTGGACTGTGAAGCGGTCATCCTCGTGGTTGAGCATCCGGAGCTCGCAGCCGCGCAGGTTGCGGCCGCAGACCGGGCAGTTGTAATAGCGAGCTCGATCCCGGATGTAGTCGATCATGCTCATGGCTGTCGAAGGTCCATTATGCCTCCGGAGCCAGGGTCTTCCGCGCCCACACCCTGCTGCCCCGCCCGCCCCCCAACCACAGGCCCGGTCGCCGACGCAGGCGGAACCCGATGAAATACTCTCGAAGGATGATCGAGAGCACGGCCCGTACCTGGCCGTCCGTCGCGGCCCGCGGGATCGGTCCATGAGGGAGATGCTGGCGCGGCTCCGAGCCGGCGAGCTCAGCGTCGATGAGGCGCTCACCGAGATCCGCCGCACGCAGCTGCTGGAGCTTTCCGAGCAGGCTCGGCTGGACCTCGGCCGGAAACTTCGGCGGGGGCTGCCGGAGGTTGTGCTGGCAAGCGGCAAGCCGGCGGCGGACGTGGCCCGGCTCGTGATGACGCTGGCTGCCGAGCAGGGCCAGGGACTCACGACCAGGCTCGACGCTGAGCAGTGGGACGCGCTTCAAGCCGCAGTTGAGGTGGCCGGGTTCATGCTGCTCAGATTCGGTCCCAGCGCTGCGATCGCGCGCCGCCCAGGCTTTGAGGTCGACCCGGTCGGCGCACGGGTGGCGATCCTGACCGCCGGCACCTCCGACCTCCCGGTCGCCGAGGAGGCGCGCATGGTCCTTCTAGCTGCCGGCATTGAGGCGCGCGTCGTTTTCGATGTCGGCGTGGCGGGCCTCCACCGGCTGTTCCGGCCGCTGGCCGATCTCATGGCCTGGGATCCGGATGCCTTTATCGTGGCGGCCGGCATGGATGGTGTGCTGCCGGGAGTGGTGGCCGGGCTGGTCGATTTCCCGGTGATCGGGGTCCCGGTTTCCACCGGCTATGGCGCGGGCGGCCGGGGCGAGGCGGCGCTGCTCACCATGCTGCAATCGTGTTCCACCGGACTCGCGGTGGTGAACATCGACAACGGCGTTGGCGCCGGCTCGACCGCTGCCCTCATCGCCCGCCGGGCGGCCGCAGCGAGGCGGCAACCGCGATCGCCAGGGCGGCGAGAGCGAGCAGCGCGATCACGACCAGGAACGCCAGTCCCACCCAGTAGCTGAAGGCCGCCCCTGCGCGGCTGGCAAAGGTGGAGCCGAGCAGGACGGCAAGCAGAAGGACACCTACCAGCAGGCCGGGAAAACCCCGCCGCCGCCGGCCGTAAAAGAAGAGCCACAGCCGGCCGGGCCGGCGCCGATTGCTCACGGCAGCTCTTTCCGCCGTTGGCGGCGTTGGTCGAACGCGACGGCTCGAAGGGGCATCTGTGGTACACACCTAAGTGTCGTGGAAGGCGCCACCGCCAATCGCATCGGTCCGGGTCACTGAGATGCCGCCGAGACTGACACACCTCGATAAATCTGGTGCGGCGCGGATGGTCGACGTCTCCGCCAAGGCTGCGACGGTTCGAGAGGCGACGGCCGAATGCACGGTTCGCATGCTTCCCGCAACGGTCAGCACATTGAGCGACGGGGCAAAGGGAGACGCTCTTGCCGTGGCCCGGGTGGCCGGGATCCTGGCCGCCAAACGAACCTCGGAGCTGATCCCGCTCTGCCATCCGCTGCCCATCTCGAGCGTCGCAATCGACTTTGACCTCGGTCCGGCCGGGGTGAGGATCCTGGCCACAGCTCGAGTCACCGGCCAGACCGGGGTTGAGATGGAAGCGCTCACCGCCGCTGCAGTGGCGGGCCTCACGGTCATCGACATGGTTAAGGGCGTTGAACCGGGCGTCTGGCTGGAGTCGGTCCGGCTGCTGACGAAGAGCGGCGGCAAGAGCGGGGCCTGGCAACGCCAACCGCCTGGGTGATCACCGTCAGCGATCGCTGCTCGGCAGGTGAGGCCGAGGATCGGAGCGGCCCAGCCGTGGCCGCCCTGCTGCGCGCGGCCGGCTTTGAGATCTCCGGCAGCCGGGTCATCCCGGATGAGATCGACCAGATCAGAGAGCTGCTCCGCGAGGCCGCCGCCGACCTGGTGGTGACGACGGGCGGGACGGGTCTGTCCGCCCGGGACGTGACCCCGCAGGCAACCCGGCTCGAGCTGGACTACGAGGTGCCCGGTCTGGCCGAGGAGATGCGCCGCGCCGGCCTGGCGAGCACTCCCCAGGCGATGCTGTCGCGCAGCGTGGCCGGGGTCATGCAGGGCAAGCTGGTGCTGAACCTGCCCGGCAGTGAGAGGGGCGCGACGGAGTCGCTCGGCGCAGTGCTGCCCGCCCTGCGTCATGCGGTTGACCTGCTGGGCGGCAGGTCCCCTCACTGAAATAACCGCGACGGGCAACGGCGGCGCCCGTGGGGCTAAGCTTTGTTCAAAGTGATCGAGGTTGGCGATGTGGCTCCTGATTTCGAATTGCCGGGCACTGACGGGGGGCCGGTGCGGCTGTCCGAGGCGGCGTTGCGGCACCGCGCCACGGTCATCGCGTTTTACGTCCTCGACTTCACTCCCGGTTGAAGAAATGAGCTTTCCGAGTTGCGGAACAGTTTCGAGAAGTTCAAGAAGGCAAATGTCGGGGTATTCGGCGCCAGCGTGGACAGCATCTATTCACACAAGGCCTTCGCCGAGGAGCTGGGTGGCCTGCCCTACGAGCTGATCGCCGACTTCGAACGCAAGCTCGTCGACGCCTGGGGTGTCAGGCGCACCGACCTCGAGGGCTACGACGGTGTACCGCGGCGAAGCGTCTTCATCTTGGATCCGCAGCTCAGGGTGCGCTGGCGCTGGGTGACCAGCCCGGAACAGCGCCTGCCGGACGTGGCCGAGGTGCTGGCCCAGGCCAAGCTGGTCGCTGCGGCCGGCGCGCCCGCCTCAGCCAAGCCTGGCAAGCCCGCCAAGGCCGCCAAGAAGTAGCCGTCGGGCGGCGCCGGCGCCGGCGGCGTGATTCAGGTGATGACGGCCAGCCTTGCCTGCAGGTCGCGCCACGCTTGCTGGGCTTCGCCGACGCTGACCAGCTTGAAAGTGAGGCCGTCGCCCGGCAGGAGCTGGGCGGCCAGGGGAAGTGAGGCCCGGCTGACGCCCAGGATCACCGGATAGCCGCCCGCGGTCTGGTGATCGGCCATGAGGAGGATCGGCTGGCCGCCCGGCGGCAGTTGCACGGCGCCCATCGTGAGACCCAGGGAGATCAACTCGCGACCCGTGACCTGGAGGTCCGGGCCCTGGAGGCGGAAGCCCATTCGATCGGCATCGCGGGTCACCTCAAAGCTGGCCTTGAACAGTGCCGCTCGCGAGGGCCGGGTCAGGCGGGCGTGATGAGGTCCGAGGATCGCCTGCAGCTCAGGCTCCCTCCCATACGGCGGCAGCAAACGGCGGCTGAGATGGCGGTCAGCGACCAGCGGCCGCGCCGGCTCGGCGGCCGCTGCCAGCAGGTCGCCGGACTTCAGGGTTCGCCCGTCCTGACCACCCCTTGCGATCAGCAGATATGTCGAAACGGAGCCCAGCCAGCGCTGACCCGCGAGCCCGCCGGAAACCGCGATGTAGGAGC
>CAXMLP010000300.1:0-4544 GCA_964194225.1 uncultured bacterium
CCGCCGGCTCGGCGGGGGCGCGCTCGACGTGCTGGTTTGCCTTGCGCTGGCGCAGGGGAAACCGCTGCGCGCACTGCCCATCGCCGCGGTCTATCACCTCGCCGCCTGGCGACTCGGTGGGCGCACGCTGGGTGGCTGGATCATGGGCCAACGGGTGCGGGCGGTCGATGGCTCCGCGCTGACCCTGGGTCAGGCGCTGGTCAGGCTGGTCACCCTGCCAGTCGGGCTGCTGCGCCTGCGGGCGGTGCACGACGAGATCGCGGGCACCGACGTGGTTATTTTCAGCTGATGGCAGGTCGACAACTTACCGCGCACCTTTTCATCGAGCGGCCGGCCGAGGACGTCTTCAACTTCGTCGCCGACTATCACAACGTGGCCCGCTTACTCGAGGGTGTCAAGACCTGGCGCCCGATCGGCCGGCGGGCAGAAGGGGTGGGTGCTCGCTACCTGGTCGTGCTATCGGCGCTCGGGGTCAAGCTCGAGGCTCGGGTCAAGATCAGCGAGTGGACCTCAGCCAAGGTGATCGGCTGGGTCTCTGAAGCAAGTCCGATCGCCAATCGCGGCCGCTGGACCTTCACGCCGAAGAGCGGTGGCAGTGAGGTGGCGCTGCGCCTTGACTACACCCCTCCCGCGGGCGGAATCGGGAACTTCCTGGCAGCTCGGGTGGAGGGGATCATCAGGGGACGGATCCTGGCCGCCCTGCAGGGTATGAAGGAGGAGCTGGAGGCGTCGTGATCCATCTCGCCCATGGGGCCTCAGGCAGCGCCGCCAGCATGGCCCCCTATGTCGACGGACTCCGGGAGCGCGGCTTTGACGCGGCTGCCGTTCAGCTGCCCGCGGGGAGCGCGGAGCGCGCCGTCCCGGCCTTCATATCCCAGTCCGGCGTGGGCCCCGACGTGGTCGTCGGCGGCCAGTCCTTTGGCGGCCGCGTCGCCAGCCTGCTGGCGGCAGAACAGCCTGTCCAGGCACTCATCCTGTTCAGCTACCCCCTCCACCGGCCGGGTCATCCAGAGGACCTGCGAACGGCCCACTGGCCCCGGATCAACTGCCCCGTGCTCCTCCTCAGCGGTGAGTCCGACCCCTTCGCGCAGATCGGGCTGCTCCGCCGCGAGGTCGCCAAGCTGGCCCGGCACCGATTGGTGACCTATCCCCGCTCGGGCCACGGCCTCAAGGGCGCGGCCCTCGGGGCTGCGCTCGACGAGCTGGCCGGGTTCCTCTCGGACCTCGGTCTCGAGCGAGGACAATGAGGGCCTGCAGACATGAGTCAGTTCAGACCGCTCACAGCCAAACGCGTAACTCCTCGCCGAAGGGGTCTCAGCGTCATCGGGGTGATCCTCATCGCCGCCGGCCTGATCGGCCTCCTGGTCACCTACTCGGTCCTGCCGGGCTGGGTCCCGCGGTTCTGGCCGCTGATCATCATCCTTCTGGGCGGTCTGGGCCTCTTCCGCCGACCTGCCTTCGTCAGCGACATTGACGCTCTGATCCCGGGCCTGGCCGGAGCTGCGGATCGCCCGCGGCGCCGCTTCAGCCTCGCCCTGATCATCCTGGGCGCCTTCCTCTTGCTATTCACCAGCCGCCTGGTGGATGATCGGCTGGCCGGCCCGATCGTCATCGTTGCGATCGGCATCGCAATCCTCTGGCGGCGCTACCGCTGACCGACCGCGATTGGCTTGACCTCTTCGCTGCCGTCGCCGCGGACGTCGGCTCGGCGGTACGCCCGCTCATCGGAAGTGAGGCCGGCCGGCGGGAGATCGCCACCGGGGCGGGCGGTGACCGGACAGTGGAGATCGACCGGCTGGCTGAGGCGACCGCAATGGCGCGGTTTGAAAAGCTCGCCGGCTCCGGCGAGCGGTTCAGCGTCCTCAGTGAAGAGGTAGGTCAGCGCGACTTCGGCGCCGCCTATCCGATGGTGGTGATGGATCCCATCGACGGCAGCCTCAATGCCAAGCAGGGAGTCCCGCTCTACGCGATCATGCTGACGCTCATCGACGGTCCCACCGTGGCGTCAGTGCGGGCCGGCTACGTGATGAACCTGGTCAACGGTGAGCAGTTCTCGGCGGTGCGGGGAGGGGGTGCCGAGCACAACGGCAGGCGCCTCGACCCATTGCGCCGGCCGAACCTGGAGCGGATCGCCCTCGTCGCAATGGAGAGCACACCGCGCGGCATCCTCGAGGCTGCCCCACTGCTGAAGAGGGCCGAGAAGGTTCGCATCCTGGGTTCCATGGCGATCTCAATCGCTCATGTGGCGACCGGAAGCTTCGACATCTTCTGCTCCCCGATGCAGAGCCGCGTCTTCGACATGACGGCCAGCCTCCTGGTGCTGACTGAGGCGGGTGGCGTGGCAACCGACCTGGCGGGAGGCTCGCTCGCCGAGCTGCCGGTCGGCTTCGCCGTCCGGACGACGCTGCTCGCTGCCACCGATGCTCGTGCCCACGCGCTGGCGCTGGAGATCCTGGCGAATGGCTGAAACGGTTTTCGTGCTCCTCTCTTTCGAGGGGCCCGACCAGTACAGCCAGGCCGGTGGCCTCGCCACGCGAGAGAAGGAGCTCGCCCGGGCGCTGGCGCAGCTCGGTCACGAGACCCACCTCTTCTTCATCGGGGATCCCGATCTGCCGCCGGTCGAAACCCGGCAGGGCGGCCGCCTCCACCTTCACCGCTGGTGTCAATGGATCAGCGCCCACCATCCCGGTGGTGTCTACGACGGCGAGGAGGGCAAGTACCGGGATTGGAACGGAAGCCTCCCCAGCTTCGTGGCAGACGAGGTGGTGGCTCCCGCGATCACGGCCGGCAAGCACGTCGTCGTGATGGCAGAGGATTGGCAGACGGCGACCTCACTGATCTTGATCGATCGCTCCCTCCGGATGCGCGGAATGCGCGCGGGAGCGGTGCTGCTATGGAACGCCAACAACGTCTTCGGCAACTGGCGGATCGATTGGACCGCCCTCGACGCCTGCGCGACCATCACGACGGTCAGCCGCTACATGAAGATCCTGCTCTGGCGGGAGGGGGTCAACCCGGTCGTGATACCCAACGGGATTCCCCGGGAGGCGCTGACGCCGCCCCGCCCTGAGGATGTGATCGCTCTTCGAGAGGGAGGGGCGGGCGACCTGTTTCTCT
Source organism: uncultured bacterium (assembly GCA_964194225.1). GTDB lineage: Bacteria > Chloroflexota > Dormibacteria > Dormibacterales > Dormibacteraceae > CAXMLP01. The sequence continues at coordinate 3,118 of CAXMLP010000300.1, forward strand.
TCAAGATCGGTCGTTTTGACCCCGACAAACGCTGGTTGATGGCCATGGAGGCAGCCGGCCGCCTGAAGAGTCTGGGGGTCAAGCCGCGAATGCTGATCCGCGGTGGCCCGGAACCGCACGGGGCGGAGGTGATGGCGCACGCGCGGCGCCATGGGCTCCGAGTTGCCGATGTCCGCGGTGCTGAGGACGCGCCGGCTCTGGCCCGAGCCATGCGGGCCCATCCCAACGCGGACGTGCTGAACCTGGTGAGCTTTCTGCCCGAGACGCTGATCGGCACCATCTACTTCGCCGCGGATGCGGTGCTCGCCAATTCCGGCCACGAACCGTTTGGCCTGGTGGGCCTCGAGGTGATGGCGGCCGGCGGCGTCGCCATCACAGGGTCCACCGGCGAGGACTACGCCGTTGCGTTCCGCAATGCTCTCGTGCTGGAGACGGCCGACCCGGCGGAGCTGGTCTCGCACCTCAACCTGATCCGGACCGACCGCCGATTGGGTCCCCGGCTCCGCCGCGAGGGCCGGACCACCGCCCGCACCTACCTGTGGGAGGCCGTCATCGGCCAGCTCTTCGCCCGCCTGGAGCTGGCCGCCGCGCGTCAGGACGTCATCTGGGACAGCGGCTCGCTGCGGCCATCACGCGCGGCGCGTCGCGCCGGCCTGACCCCTCGACGGGTGGTGCCCGGCAGCGATACTGGTGAGGTTGGCTCCCCAGGCAACGGATAACCGCCGCATCGCGATCGAGGCCGTGACTCCCTCGGTTGAGGGCGGCCGGTACCCGGCCAAGGCGTCGCTCGGGGAGCGGATTCGGGTCGAGGCCGATTGCATCTCCGACGGTCATGACGCCATCGCCGCCGTGCTCCTTTATCGTCGGGAACGGGCCAGCCAGTGGACCGAGCGAAGAATGGTTGCACTCCCCAACGACCGCTGGCGCGCCGAATTCGAGCCAACCGGGATCGGAATCTACCGATTCACGATCGAGGCCTGGGTGGACCACTTCGCAACCTGGGCGGACGACCTGGCGATCCGCATCAAGGCCGACCAGGACGTCCGGGTCGACCTCCAGATCGGAGGTGGCCTGATCGAGGCGGCGGCCGCGCGCTCGGCTCGGCCCGACTCCGCTGAGCTGGCCGCGGTGGCGAAGAGGTTGAATGCGGGCTCCCGCGGCCGGGCCGGCGCCATCAAGTTGGCGCTCTCACCTGAACTGAGAGCTCTCATGGACCGAAATGCCGACCGGAGCCGGGCCACTCGCTTCGAGCGCGAACTTCAGGTGGTCGTCGACCCTGAGCTCGCCCGTTTCAGCGCCTGGTACGAGATGTTCCCCCGCTCGACAGGGAACGGGGGGGAGCACGGGACCTTCAGGACGGTGGCGGAGCGGCTCCCCTACGTCGCCGGGATGGGCTTCAACGTGCTCTACCTGCCGCCGATCCACCC
>CAXMLP010000301.1:0-6649 GCA_964194225.1 uncultured bacterium
CACGTAGTCGAGGTCGCACTCGGGATCCTGGTTGTCGAGGTTGATCGTCGGCGGCAACAGATTTCGATTGAGAGCGAGCACGGTGACTCCTGCTTCGAGCGCTCCCGCCCCGCCGAGCAGGTGGGCATGCATGGACTTTGTCGAGCTGACCGCCAGCCTGTCGGCATGGTCACCGAAGACCTCCCTGATCGCCTTGGTCTCGGCGATGTCGCCCAGCTTGGTCGAGGTGCCGTGGGCATTGATGTAGCCGACCTGCTCCGGCTTGATGCCGGCTCTGGCGATGGCTTTGCGCATGGCTCGGACGGCGCCCAGGCCTGCGGGGTGCGGCGCGGTGTAGTGGTACATGTCCGCGCTGGCTCCGTAGCCGACGATCTCGCCCAGCACCCGCGCGCCGCGACGGCGGGCATGCTCCCACTCCTCGAGGACGAGCATCACCGAGCCCTCACCCATGACGAATCCGTCACGGTCGATGTCGTAGGGGCGGCAGGCCCGCTCGGGCTCGTCGTTGCGTTCGCTGACCGCCTTGATCTGGCAGAAGGCGCCCAGCGTGAGGGGGGTGATCGTCGCCTCGGCGCCACCCGCAATCATCGCCGTCGCATCGCCCCGCTTGATGATCTCGGCGGCTTCCCCGATGCCGTGGGCGCTTGACGCGCAGGCGCTCACCACGGAGTAGTTCGGACCGCCTGCCTTGAGGTGCATCGCGACGATGCCCGAACCCATGTCGGGGATCATCATCGGCACGGTGAACGGGCTGATCCGGCGCACGCCGCGTTCCAGCAGCGTTGTCTGGCCCTTCTCGATCTCCTCCATTCCGCCGATCGCCGTTGACACGATCACACCGACCGAATCCGGATCCATCTCGGCGGGCTCCAGCCCAGATTCAGTGACCGCCATCTTGGAGGCCGCGAGAGCGAACTGACAGAACCTGCCGATGTGGCGCGCGGTCTTGCGGTCCATGTACTCGCCGGCATCGAAGTTGCGCACTTCGGCGGCGATCTTCGCGCTGTGCTGTGAGGTGTCGAAGAGTGTTATCGGGCCGACGCCCGACACTCCCTCGACAAGGTTCGACCAGACTGTCTCGGTGTCATTGCCGATGGGGGTGATGAAGCCCATCCCGGTTATGGCAACACGCACCCCGTTGCTTGTACTCATCGTCCAATAGGCTACCCCTTAGCGATATCACCCCACACCTTCGTGGTACAGGAAAATTGCGGTCCGGAGTTGGACTCAATGGCCAAAGCCTGTTGGGTCTTTTGGGGCACTAGAGCAGTTTGCGGAGGTCGATGGCGAGCTGCAGCCGATGCCGGACGAAGGGATCATCGAGATCCAGCCCAAGGATTTCGCGCAGCTTGTCAAGACGGTAGATGAGCGTGTGGCGGTGCAGGTGCAGCATTTCGGCTGCCTGTTTCATGGAGCCCTTGGCCAGAAAGGCTTCCAAGGTTGGCAGCAACTGGCCCCCGCCGCGGCTGTCGACATCCAGCACGGGGCCGAGGTGATGACGCACATATCGCTCGGCGAGGAGCGGGTTCTGCGTCATCACCAAATAGGGAACGACCTCCTCGTAGGCATGCGCGCCGCCCTCCGGCCGCAGCCGTCGCCCGACATCGATTGCCTGCTGCGCCTCCAGGTAGGAACGGGAGACGCCGTGCAGGCCGGGATGAAAGCTGCCCACCCCTGCTCTCACGACTGGGCGTACGCGCGCTGCCCAGCGCAGTTCAGTCTCGGCCTGCAGCTGTCCCGGAAAGGCGCTCGCGGGAGGCCCACCCTCGGGCCAGAAGACGACGAGGGTTGATGGGTCAGCGACGTGACTGAGGCTTCGCGCCGGCAGGTCCACCGATGACAGCGCCTGCTCCAGCATCTCGGCACCTCGTTCGGTCTCGCTCTTGCCCTGCATCAGCTTCACGACGATGACCCGGTAGCCGGGGGCCAGCTGCACGTTGAGTGCCAGAGCCTGTTTCTGAATCGCGATCTCGGAGTCGAAGGTGTCGCTGATCAGGGCGTGGAAAAACCGCGTGCGGGCTCGGGTGCCCCGATTGAGGTGCTGCTCGCGAGCCGCCAGGTAGGTCCGGGTGACCTCGTGGGCGACCTGGTCGAGAGCGGTGAAGACGTAGTTGGCGGTGACGACCATCGCCTCCGGATCTCCCGTCCGTTCCTCGCGCCAGGCGGTCAGGATCGCGTTCCAGGCAACCTTCGCGGCCACCCGGTAGGCACTCAGCACAGGTTCGACCGATTGCGAGCCGCGCGCCTGGTGGACCCCCAGCTGGGCAACCCGCCGCAACTCCTCGGCCGTCGGCGCGCGCGCTTCCCGGGCTGTCGCCAGGAATAGATCGAGGCCGGCCTCGCAGGCTCGCGCGATCGCCTCTGCAGAGGGTGGCGCTCCGGCGCTTGCGTCCCACCGGATTTCGCTCACGACCGCTCGCGCCATATGACGGGCGAGGCCGGCTCGGCGGCCCTCGATCAGACCCATCAGTGACGGGGGCAGCAGTGGTCCGGGCTTGGCGGCCATGGCCTGCCTGCGCATCGCCTGGACTATATGCCCGCTGCGACCGCCGGCAGCGAATTCAAAGAAAGATGCGCTGAAGCAGTAGGCGCGCCGACCTGATTTGTATAAGATGCGCTCGCCCTATCGAATCGGGCCCCCGATGCAGACTCCCACGAGAGCGTTCCAGGCCCTTCACGAGATGGCTGTCGCAGCCGCCGGAATGCGCGAACCCAGCGCCCTTGCCGCCCTGGTGGTCGACCGCGCCCGCGACCTGCTTGGGACGGAGGCAGCCGCCCTCTATTGGTGGTTCCCCGAAACCGGCCTGCTCCAGACCATGGCCGACAACGATCCCGACAGCGCGCCTCCCGAGCCGCCGTTCCGGCCCGGCGAAGGAGCCGCGGGTCGCGCCTTCCAGACGGCCGAGCCGATCCGGGTCGACGATTACGCCAACTGGGAGGCCGCTCTCCCGACGTCGGTCCAGCGCGGAATCGCCAGCGGCATGGCGGTTCCCCTGATGGTTTCGCACCGAGCGGTGGGAGCTCTGGGAGTGTTTTCCAACCGCCTCCGGAGCTGGCAGGACGATGAGGAGCAGCTGTTGCTCCTGCTCGCGGCGCAGGTCGCCCCGGCCCTCGAAGCTGCCCGGCTCACCGAGGCGACCAACCAGCAGGCTCATAACTTTCGAGCTCTGCACGAGGTGGCGATCGCCGCCGGCGGGCTCCACGACCTGCGCGAGCTGGGACGGCTGGTGGTCGACCGGGCGCGACAGCTGCTGAAGACCGAGAGCGCGACCCTTCGTTGGTGGGACCCAACTACCCAGAGTCTGCGCCTCCTCGCCGGCAGCGACGCGCGAGAGGAGGGGATGGACAGGATCAAGAGCGGCGAAGGCACCCTGGGCCAGGCCTTCGAGCGACGCGAGCCGATCGTCATCGAGGGCGAGTTCGCGGTCGGCAGCGGCGCCTGGGCGCTGCCGGAGGGCGTTCGGGCCGCCCTCGCTGTGCCGGTCATGGCGCGAGACGAGCCGCTGGGCGCGATCGGCGTCGCCACGGGCCTGGATCGGCGGTTCACCAGGGACGAGATCCAGCTGCTCACTCTCCTCGCCGCCCAATTCGGGCCTGCGCTCGAGGCAGCCCGCCTCTACAGCGAGTCCGAGCGGCGCCGGTGCGACGCTGAGGCCCTTGCCGAGCTCGTCCGGGAGGGTGCCAACCAGGTCGATCTCAAGGGCGTCATTGCGACCATCACCGATCACGCCTGCCGGCTGCTGGGCGCCGATTACACCGCCGTGGCGATGCTCGACGAGCAGGGCAATCTTGAGTTGAGGGGATCACACGGCACCCGGTCCGAGCTGTGGCGAGAGGGCCGGCGGGTGTCACCCACCGGCCTCGCGGCCCAGGTGGTTGAGCACCAGAGGACCCTGATCGTCACCGACATCGGCGGCCGAGCCGAGTTTCCTGGCCACAAGGCTGAAGGCGGCCAAGCGGCCGTGGCGACTCCGCTGTTGGAGTCCGGAAAGCTCGTCGGGGCCATCATGCTGGGCTGGCGGGAGAACATTCAGCCCAATGCGGACCAGGTCCGCCTGGTCGAGGCCCTCGCTGGTTATGCCGCCACGATCATCGACAACGCCCGGACTCACGAGCGCGAGCGCGCCCTCGCAAATGAGGCGGCGACACGCAGTGCCGAGCTGGCGGCGGTGATCGATCACATTCCCGACGCGGTCTACGTGGCCGACCTGGAGGGCCGAGTGGTGCTGGTGAACCAGGCGGCGGCAGAGATGATGGGCGTCGGCCCGGGTGAGCTCAGCCCTGAACCGGCGGACATGGTGCTGCTGGACGCTCTCACTGGTCAGCCCATTCCGCCCGAGAAGTTCGCGATCCGGCAGGCATTGGGGGGCTGGAAGGTCGCCCGCCGGGAGACGATCGTGCAGCGTCCCGGCTTCCCCGACCTCCGCCTGGCCTCCTCGGCGGTGCCGATCCGCGATGCGGAGGGAACCCTGAAAGGCGGGCTCGTGGTTTTCTCCGACGTCACCCGCGAACGCAAGCTGCTCGGCGACCTGGCCGCTTCCGAAGCCAAGTACCGGCTCCTCTTCGACAAGAACCCCGAGGCGATGTGGGTCCGCGAACGGGGCACCGCGCGTTTCCTCGCCGTCAACGACGCCGCGGTGAAGCGCTACGGGTGGACGCGTGAGGAATTCCTGGCCATGCCTCTCGACGCGCTCCAACCGCCGGAGGAGCTGGCTCGCCTCAGGGAGTCGAGGGGTAACGCCGACGTGTATTCGGGACCCTGGCGGCACCTGCGGAAGGACGGCAGCATCATCGCGGTGGAGATCACCGCGCATCCCATCGAGTTCGGTGGTCGAGATGCCCGGCTGGTGATCGCCGCGAACGTGAGCGACCGAAAGCGAGCCGAAAAGCTACTCGTCGAGAGCGAGCAGCAGCGCCGGACGATCTTCGACCAGGCCCCGATCGGCCTGGCTCGCGTCGATCTCCAGGGGAGTGTTCAGGCTGCCAACCTGGCCCTGTGCACGATGCTCGGTCTGACCGATGCTGAGATCGTCGGGCTGCCCCTGGCGAGCGTGCTGCGCCAGCCGGGCAGTGATTCGGAGGACACGGTCGGCGAGTTCATCCGCAGCGGCCACGATCATTTCGCGGCCGAGTTCGCCATCCATCGCGGCGACGGCACAGTGAGATGGGGGTCGGCCAGCCTCTCCATGGTCCGGGGACCGGAGCATGAGCCGCTCTACCTGATCGGGATGCTGGAGGACATCACGGATCGCCGGGCGAAGACCGAGCAGCTCGAATACCTCGCGCTCCACGATTCGCTCACCGACCTTCCCAACCGCACGCTCTTCGACGACCGTCTGGCCCAGGCGATCATGACCGCCCACCGAGAGCATCGTCGCCTGGTCCTCCTCATCCTCGACCTCAACGGCTTCAAGGAGGTCAACGACACCTATGGCCATCAGCTCGGCGATGCTCTGCTGCAGCAGGTGGGACCGCGGCTGGCCGCCCAGCTCCGTGAGTCCGACACCCTGGCCCGTCTTGGTGGGGATGAATTTGCCGTGGTGCTCCCGACCGCCGACGACGAGGCAGGGGCAGCGCTCGCCGCCGAGCGAATCCTGAAGGCGTTGGAGGAGCCCTTCACCGTTGATGGGCGGCGGCTCGAGATCGGTGGCTCAATCGGCATCGCGATCGCCCCCGACCACGGCTCCGATTCGGCAACCCTCATGCGGCGCGCCGATGTCGCCATGTATGCGGCCAAGCGATCACGCAGTCGCTTCGCGATCTTCTCTCCCGAGCACGACCGCCTCAGCCCCACGCGGCTGGTTTTGATGGGCGAGCTCAGCGAGGCAATCCCGGGCAGCCAGCTGGCGGTCCATTTCCAACCCCAGGTTGGCCTCGCCGATCACAGGGTTGTCGGTATCGAGGTCCTCGTCCGCTGGCGGCATCCCCGCCACGGGCTGATGCCTCCGGAGCACTTCCTGGACCTCGCTGACGAGAGCGGGCTGACGGCGGGGATCAGCGAGTGGGCCCTCGAAGCCGGCCTCGCCCAGGCAAGGTCCTGGGCCAAGCACGGTGAAATTCCACTCGCGGTCAACCTCTCTGTCCAGAACCTGGCGGACGCCGGCCTGGCCGACCATCTCACCAATGCGCTGGCGCGGTGGAGCCTGCCTCCGGCCCGTTTGAAGCTGGAGATCACCGAGCGGGCCCTGACCGGCGATGGCCGCCGCCACGCGCCAACGCTGGCCGCTCTTCGCGAGAGGGGTATGAGGGTCTCGATCGATGACTTCGGCACCGGCAGCCTGGCAGCCGAAGACCTCCGCCGGCTGCCCGTGGACGAGATTAAAATCGACCGTTCGCTGATCGCCGATCTCAGCTCGGGCGCCCGCCAGCTCGCGACGGTCAGGGCCGCGATCCAGCTGGCGCACGAGCTCGGCTTGCCGGTCGTGGCCGAGGGGGTCGAGACCGAGGCGGCGTGGCAGGTGCTGGCCGATCTCGGTTGCGATGTCCTCCAGGGATTCCTGGTGAGCCGGCCGATGGCGGCGCGTCAGCTTGGCCGCTGGCTGGCGGCCGGGCTCACCCTGCCCTCGGCACCCACCCCGCAGCCCAAACGCTGAACGGAGGCCGGCAGGGCTGACGTCCGCGGCGGCTAGTGGACTGTAACGGTCAAATG
>CAXMLP010000302.1:0-3459 GCA_964194225.1 uncultured bacterium
CGATGTAGGTGCGGCGGTGGCCGCGGATCTCCGCTTCATCGTGGATCCCTCCCAGCGAAACGCGGGCGAACTTGCGGCCGAGGGCGCGGGCCACTGACTCACCAAGCGAGGTCTTGCCCACTCCGGGCGGCCCCACCAGCGTGATGATGGCTCCGTCGCCGCGGGCGAACTTGGGTCCCTCCGCGGCCGCGTCATCCTTGTTGTTGGCAGCTCGCTCGGCGCGACGCTTGCGGACCGCGAGAAACTCGATGATCCGCTCCTTCACATCGTCGAGACCGGTGTGGTCCTCGTCAAGGATTCGGCGGGCTTCGACCAGGTCGAAATTGTCCTCGGAACGCTTGTCCCAGGGCAGCTCCAACATCCAGTCGAGGTAGTTGCGGATCCAGCCGTTCTCGGGGCTCTGCTCGGACGTCCTCTCAAGTCGGTCCAGCTCGCGCTCGACCTCCTTGCGAACCGGCTCCGGCATCCCCGCCCTGGCGATCCGCTCCCGGTACTCGGAGGCGACATCACCCTCTTCTCCGAGCTGCTTTTTGATCGCCTGCATCTGCTGGCGGAGGATGAAGTCCCGCTGCTGCTTCTCCATCCCGTCGCGTACGTCGTTGCGGATCGTCTCTTTGAGAGACATCTCCGAGAGGATGTCGCGCGTCCAGGGGATCAGCTTCTCAAGCCGGGCGACGACGTCGAGCTCCTCCAGGAGCTGAACCTTCTGCTCGACGGAGAGGTCCGGCGAGTACCCCGCCATGTCCGAGAGATGGCCGGGGTTGTCGATTCCGCGCAGCATCTGGGCGATCGGCCGGGCATCGCGCAGCTCGAGGATGTTCTCGATGATCGCGCGGTACTCGCGCGCGAGCTCGCGAGCTCGGTCACTCGGCGCCACCGGGTCGAGATTCGGGGTGAACTCGGCCATCAGGGCACCGCTGAGATTTGCCTCCACCTTGCCGATCAGGGCGCGGTACCGGCCCTGCACCACGACCACCTCCTCGCCGCCGGGCAGGTTTCCGCTGTCCTCCAGCTTGGCAACCGTCCCGACCGCGCTGTATCGCCCGTTGACCTTGGGCAGGAGGACGACCTGCCGGCTCTCGTTGTTGGCGGCGGCGACCGCCGCCCGAGCCTCTTCGGAATCGAGCTGAATTGTCACGTTCATATGCGGGAGGACGACACCCGCCGAGAGCGGAAGGACGGGCAGCGTTTCTCTGATTTCAGACATCGGTTTTCTTCTTCTTTGTGGTGGGTTGCTTTCAGGTCGCCGGGCCCAGAGGGGGTGCTGAGAATCTTTTCCCCGGCCGGCGGCCCTGAAACCTGCCACGGGAAGTGGACCAGCCGGCCCCGGGCCGCCGCCACCACCGGGGCAGGGCCGGGGGGTCCGGATTTACCTGTCCGATCGCCTCAACCGACACTACAATCACAGCCGTTCCGTAGCCGAGTCGCGGCTCACGATCAAGCAACAACGCAGGAGGTATCGACCCCGATGGGCAAGAACAAGAAGGCGCCAACCAAGAGCCTCAAGGAAAAGCGGCAGGAAAAGAAGGCCAAGGAAGCCGACAAGCCCTCCGCCAAGACCGTCTCCAAGACGGCCCGCGCTAGCGGCGCCAAGGGCTGAACCTAAAGCGTCAGTACGTAGCCGAAACCGCCGGGGCCTAGCGGAAAGGTCCCGGCGGTTTTCGTTGCCTGGCCTAACGCAAGGGCCGCTCCGGCTGCCCTACGCTAGCGCCGGAATGAAGAGTCCCCGGGGCGGTCTTGGGCAGGTGAGAGGGGGTGCGCTGGCGCTCCTGCTTGTGCTGACTGCCTGCGGCGGAGTGGCGCCTCCGCCACCGGCGAGCGGCTCTGACAACCCGTCCGGCACGATCAGGCTCTACACATCAGTTGTCCAGCAGACCGTCGACGCGGTTGTCAAACCCTTCCGGGCGGCTCACCCGGAGGTCACAGTCGACGTTTTCCGCGCCCCGACCGGCCAGCTGGACGCCAGGATCGCCGCTGAGCAGAGGCAGGGAAGCATCCAGGCGGATGTCCTCTGGGAGACCGACCCCCTTTCAATGCAGCAGTTTGCCAGCCAGCACCTCTTCCGGCAATGGACGCCCACCGAGCAGCACGCAGTGCCCGCCGCCTACCGGGGAACCGGCTTTTGGGGGACGCGGATTCTCAACATGGTGATCATCCATCGCACGGACCTGGCGCCGGCGCCGGCCGACTGGAATGACCTCCTCAATCCGGCCTACCGAGGCGCCGTTGCGATTCCTGATCCCGGGTTCGCGGGTTCGGCCTATGGTGCCCTGGCCTACTTCGGAATGTCGAAGGAATTCGGCATCGACTACTACCGCAAACTCAAGGCCAACGGCGCGGTCCAGGTCTCGGCAATCGGCGACGTGATCACCGGAGTGGCCGAGGGCCGCTTCAAGGTCGGAATGGCACTCGATGTCACCACGCGAACGGAGATCAACAAGGGATCGCCGATCAAGATCGTCTGGCCGAGGAGCGGTGCCGTCGCCATCTACAGCCCGATCGGCGTTTTCTCAACCTCTCAGAACAACGTCGCCGCTGAGGCGTTCGTCGACTTCGTGCTCTCCGAACCCGGCCAGAAGGCAATCGCCGGAACGGGCTGGCAACCCGTCCGCAGCGGGGTGACGGGCGGACCCGCCCCCGGCGGGAAACAGGTGGAGCCCGACTGGCCCGCCGCGTTTCGACGGCAATCTGAACTTCTCCGCGAGTACCGCGCAGTCTTTGGGGCCTGAACAGCCCTTTCGCCGCCCCTCACCGGCACCGGTCACTGCCGGGAGAGCGGCAGCGCTGGCGTTGTTGATCGCGCTGGTCGGCTACCCCGTCGGTGTACTCGTCGCCGCGGCGGGCGCGGCGGGCCAGGAGGGCGTCCGAGTGGCCCTCGAAACAGGGCTGGTGGTGGCGGCCACGAACACCCTGTGGACGGGCGCCCTGGCCACGCTGATTGCGGTCGGAATGGGACTCGCCGGAGCCATGACCACCGAGCGATTGACCGGCGGGGGACGCTCACTGCTGCGGGTTGCCATGCTCCTCCCGCTGGCGATCCCGCCTTTTGTGGTGGCGCTCGGCTGGACCGAGGCTTATGGCCCCCATGGCATCCTCGCTCGCAGCTTTGGACTGGCGCTGCCCTGGGTCTACGGGCCTGCGGGGGTCGTCGCGGTCCTCGCGGTTGAAGGCGTCCCGCTGACCTATGCGGTCATCGCCGCCGGCCTCGCGGCGCGGTCCGAACCCAACCTCGAGCGCGCTGCCCGGGCCTGCGGGGCCACCGCTGGAACGGCCTTCACCACGATCACCCTGCGCCTGTTACGGCCGGCACTCACCGCCGCCGGTGTGCTGGCATTCGTCACCTCGGTCAACTCCTTCGGCGTGCCTCAGGTGCTCGGGGTCCCGGCCCACTTCGCCACGCTCACGACCCGCATCTACCAACAGCTGACCCTCAGCGCTGACCCCACGGCCTTCTCGGCC
>CAXMLP010000303.1:0-3223 GCA_964194225.1 uncultured bacterium
CAGCCGCCGGCCATCGCGGAGCAGGGGCTGGGCATGGGCCAGCAGGTGATGGCCGACCGTAACTGGCTGAGCGCGCTGCAGGTGGGTGTAGCCCGGCATCGGCAGCGAGTGATGGCGGGCCGCCGACGCGGCGAGCGCCGAGATCAGCCGGGCCAGCTCCTCGGCGATCGCGCCCGCCGCCGACCGGCAGTAGAGACGCAGGTCGAGCGCGACCTGGTCGTTTCGGGACCGGCCGGCATGGAGGCGGGCGCCACCCTCGGGATCGATTTCATGGAGCCGGCGCTCGACAGCCGTGTGGATGTCCTCATCGCTCTCGACGAACTGGAACCCGCCTGACTCGATCTCACGGCCGATGGCCATCAGCGCCCTGCGCAGCCGGTTGAACTGGGCGGTTGTCAGGAGGCCCGCCGCGCGCAGCCCGGCGGCATGGCCGATGCTGCCCGCGATGTCGAAGGGGGCCAGCTCGAGGTCGGTCTCGAGCGAGCTCGAGAACCTCTCCAGCTGGGGCAGGAGCGGCTTTTTGAAGCGCCCACCCCAGAGTTTGCCCGTTGGCTTGAGCCGGCCCATCAGTGGCCGTTACCGTCCACTTAGTTGGCCAGGCGCTTCACGTCACCGAGCAGCCCGGCGAGGTCCCGAGTGTGAAGCTGGCCCTGTACCTGGGAGGCTGTTCTGACCCCCTGACCCCAGAGCTTGATGAAGCCGGCCGCCGCGCCCTGGTCGAAGGTGTCTCCCTTCCCGTAGGTGGCGAGCGAAAGCTGGTAGAGCTGTTCGGGTCCCTTGCGGCCGACGACGGCCGATGACCCCCGATAGAGCTTGAGCCGGACGTCGCCGGTGACATGCCGCTGCGTCTCGGCCACGAAGGCGTAGAGCGCGTCACGAAGTGGGCTGAACCAGAGCCCGTCGTAGACCATCTGGCTCCACTGCTGAGCAACGACATCCTTGAAGCGGGCCACGTCCTTGGGCAGCGTGATGTCCTCCAACGCCTGGTGCGCCTGGAGAAGCAGCACGGCGGCCGGCGCCTCATAGATCTCGCGCGACTTGATACCGATGAGCCGGTTCTCCAAATGGTCGATTCGGCCGACTCCGTTCTCGCCGCCGATCTGGTTGAGTGCGGTCACCAGCTCGAGGGCGTCGAGCGGCCGGCCATCGAGGGCGGTCGGCAGGCCCTGCTTGAAGGAGAGCTCGACATAGAGGGGTTCGTCGGGGCATTCGCGGGGGTCCCTCGTCCATTCGAAAACCTCGGCGGGGGGCTCGGCCCAGGGATCCTCGAGCACGCCGGCCTCAATGGAACGCCCCCAAAGGTTCTCATCCGTCGAATAGGGGGATTCGACCGTCGCCGGGACGGGGATGTCGTACTGGCGCGCGTACTCGATCTCATCATCACGATTCATGCCCCATTCCCGGACCGGGGCGATCACCTGCAGGTCGGGCGCCAGCGCGGCTGTCGAAACGTCGAACCGGACCTGGTCATTGCCCTTGCCGGTACAGCCGTGCGCGATCGCCTGGGCATTCTCCTGCCGGGCGATCTGCACCATCTGGGCGGCGATCAGCGGCCGGCCGAGCGCGGTGGCGAGCGGATACTCCTTCTCGTAGACGGCGCCCGTCTGGAGCGATGGCCAGACGAAATGTTTCAGAAAGGGCACCCGACCGTCCACGACGTAGGCTGCCGAGGCGCCCGTGCGCAGAGCCCGGGCCTGGATCGCGTTGAGGTCCTTCTTCTCGCCGAGGTCGACGGTCAGGGCAACGACGTCCCAACCTTTGTCCTTCAGCCAGCGAATCGCCACCGACGTGTCGAGACCGCCCGAATAGGCCAGAACCACCTTTCCAGTCGACTCGGTCACTGGATGAACCTCGTGAATGCTGTGGCGGAGGGCGCGTCGGGGTGCACAACGATGATCGTGTCATCCCCGGCCACTGTCCCCGCGACACCCGGCAGCTCGCGCTCATCGATGGCGCGGGCGACCAGATTGGCGCAGCCCACCGCGGTCCGGATCACCGTCAGGAATTGCACTGAGGTGACTCCCAGGATGTAGTCGGTGAAGAGGGCCGGCTTGTAACCGGCCTTGGTCCGTACCAGGCCCAGCTCCTGCATGTCGCGAGAGACCGTCGCCTGGGTTGTCTCGAGGCCCATCTGGGCAAGGCCGTCAGTGAGCTCCTGCTGGGTCTGGACGGGCCGAGAGGCAATCAGGTTGAGGATGGCGACCTGGCGCTTCTGCTTCACGCCTTCAGGGCCGCCCGGAGCCGGGTCTGAGCCTGCTCGATGTCGGCGGCTCCGATGATCAGCGGCGGCACCATCCGGATGGTGTGGTCGTCGGTGGCGTTGACGAGGACACCATTTTCGATGCAGCGGTTCTGGAAAGCCTTGGCGACGGGTTCCTGGAAGCTGAAGGCTCGCATCAACCCGAGACCCCGCGCCGGCCCCTGGCCGAGCTCCTCGATCGCCTGGTGAAGGAGGTCGCCCATTTCGGCCGCGTTCTCGACGAGATGGTCGCGCTCGATCACATCCAGCACCGTGAGGGCAACCGAGCAGGCGAGAGGACTGCCGCCGAACGTGGACCCGTGGTCCCCCGGCTCCAGCACATCCGCTCGCGGCGCCGCCAGCACGGCCGCAATCGGGAAGCCCGCCCCGAGCGCCTTGGCCAGCGTCATCACATCCGGCGTGATCCCGGCGTGCTGGTGGGCGAACCAGCGGCCGGTCCGGCCCAGCCCGGTCTGAACCTCGTCCAGGATGAGCAAGATGTCCTGCTCGTCGCACCAGCTCCGCACCCCTTCCAGGTAGCCGTCCTGGGCGACGATGACGCCGCCCTCACCGATCACCGGCTCAAGGAAGATCGCCGCCGTGCGCTCATTGGTGACTGCTCGAATCGCTGCCAGGTCGTTATAGGGCACATGGATGAACCCGGGCGGCAGGGGCTCGAACCACTTTGAATATTTGGCCTGTCCCCCGGCGGTCACGGCGGCCAGCGTTCGACCGTGGAAGGAGTTGAAGGCGCTGATGATCTCAAAGGCGCCGTCCTTGTGCTTCTTGCCCCATTTTCGGGCGATCTTGATGGCCGTCTCATTCGCCTCGGCGCCGCTGTTGTTGAAGAAGACACGAGACGGAAAGGCAAGCTCCACCAGGCGCTTGGCCAGGTGCACCTTGGGTTCGGTGTAGTAGAGGTCCGAGGAGTGCATCAGCGTGCCCGCCTGACGGACCAGCGTCTCGATCACCGCGGGGTGGGCG
>CAXMLP010000304.1:0-2920 GCA_964194225.1 uncultured bacterium
CGGCGAGCTGCCGCCGCTGGAGCGGCTCGCGGTCCGGCGCGACCGGGCCTACGGCGCCACGCGCCTTACAATCTTCACGCCTCAATGAATTTGACGCCTCAATGAACCTGGCGCTCTACCCGGCAACCTTCGACCCGTTCACCAACGGTCACCTCGACGTCCTGGAACGCGCTCTGCTGATCTTCGACAGGGTTGAGGTGGGGGTGCTGAAGAACCCGGCCAAGAATCCGCTCTTCACCGAGGAGGAGCGGCTGGAGATAATCCGCGAGACGATGGCCGGCCGGGAAAATGTCCAGGTCTCGTCCTTCCACGGTCTGACCGTCGACTACGCCCGGCAGATCGGCGCCCGCATCCTGGTGCGCGGGCTCCGGTCCTACTCCGACTTCGACATCGAGCTGCAGCTGGCGCTCATGAACCGCAAGCTGGCGCCGGATGTCCAGACCATCTTCCTCATGTCCAGCTTCACTCACATCTTCGTGAGCTCAAGTACCATCAAGGACATCGCGAGCCACGGCCGCGACGTGGGTGAATTCGTCCCGCCAACCGTTGCCAACCGTCTGAAGGAGAAGTTCAAATCAAGGTAGACGAGCTCCTGGACCGCCTCGAGGCCCTCATCCACGACGCCCGCCGAATTCCCTTCACCGCCAGCGTCACCCTCAACGAGGATGACGTGATGGATATCGTCGACCAGCTTCGCTTCAACCTCCCCGAGGAGATCAAACAGGCGAACTGGACGGTCTCCGAGCAGCAGCGCCTGATTGCCGAGTCTCACAGCGAGGCGGGCCGGATCGTCGCCCGGGCCAACGAGAAAGCGGAGTCGATCGTCTCCGAGCAGGAGGTGCTGCGGCGCGCCGAGCGGGAGGCTCAACATGTCGTGCGCGAGGCGCAGCGCCTGGCCGACAAAAAAATGCGCGACGCGGAGATCTACGCTCTCGAGCAGCTTCAACAGCTCGAGGCGCACCTGAGCCGCACGCTGGCCACTGTGAAACGCGGGGTTGAGGCACTTCAACCGAGCGCGACAGCCCCGGCGGCGCCGGCTCGAGCCGGGGTGGCCGGTGAAGCGGAGGAGGCGGCCAACCACTAGTTTCCCGCGCAGGTTCTCCGCGGCAGCCGGCCCTGCTAAACTTCGCGTTCGAATTTATGGGACTGCCAAAGGTAAAACTGTCGAAGGGGCGCAAGGGCCGGCGCCGCTCCCATCTCGCCCTCCACATGCCCAACCTGCAGCCCTGCTCGCAGTGCAAGAAGCCGCATCTTCAGCACACCATCTGTCCCAACTGCGGGTACTACGCCGGCCGCGAAGTCATCAAGACCGAATAGTCGCCGGGAATGGTGAGCTTGCGCAGGCTCGCCTTCCTCTACCCCGGTCAGGGTTCGCAAGAGCCGGGGATGGGTGCCGACCTCCTGGCGGATCCCGAGCTCGCGGAGCTCTGCCGGCGCTGCAGCACCGACGTCGACCTCCGCCACCTGTTGCTTGACGCCGGTGAAGAGGAGCTTCGGCTGACCCAGAACGCTCAGCCCGCCCTCTGCTTCCATGGCATCGGCCTCACCCTGCTCCTCCGTCGCCGGGGCTTAGAACCGATCGCGACCGCCGGCCACTCGGTGGGCGAGTACACCGCGCTGGCGGGGGCGGGCGCGCTCAGTCCCGAGGCCGCGATCCGAGCCGTGTCCGAACGCGGTCGGGCGATGGCGCAGGCGGTCCCGGCCGGGCAGACCTCGCTCGTCGCGGTTCTCGGTCTCGGCCCGGAGGCCGTGGTCCAGGCGATCGCTGGCATCGCGGATTGCTGGCCTGCCAACTACAACACGCCAACCCAGACCGTCATCGGCGGCAGCCTGGCCGCGCTTGACGAGGCCGCCCAAGCCCTGCTGGGGGCCGGCGCTCGCAAGGTCGTGCCCCTCAACGTCAGTGCTGCCTTTCACACGCCGTTCGTGGCGCCCGCCGCGGTCCGGCTTCGGGCCGTCCTGGACACCCTCGACTGGCGTCAGCCCGGGATTCCGGTCGCGGCCAACCTGACCGGGGCGCCCTATCCCGCGGGAGCGAGCTTTCCTGATGTCCTGGAACGGCAGCTCAAGTCACCGGTCCGGTGGTCGGAGTGCGTGCGAACCCTGGGCGAACTGGGCGTCACGGACTATGTCGAGGTCGGCCCGGGCCGGGCGTTGAGGGGGATGATGAAAGAGTTGGCGCCGGGCCTGGGCGCGCATCCCAGCGGTTCCGTCGGGGCAGTCTCCGAATTGGCCGCCCTGCTACAGTAACGAGCGATTTGACGCTCCAGTGGAGGAGGTAGCTTGGAAAGCCAGAAGATCAGTTTTGAAGACTTCAAGAACATCGTGATCGAGCGCCTCGCGTGCGAGCCCGAGCAGGTGACGATGGACGCGTCGTTCCAGGAGGACCTGAACGCGGATTCGCTCGACCTCGTGGAATTGATCTACGCGTTCGAGGAGAACACCGGGCTCGAGATCCCCGACGAGGACGCCGAGAAGATCACCACCGTCGGGCAGGCCTGGGAATACATCACGGAGCGCTCTAGCTGACGGCAAAGGCCGCTCCCCTCCCGCTCAATGGCCCAGTCGAACTTGAGCAGAAGATAGGAATCGCATTTCGCGACCCCAGCCTCCTGGAGGAGGCGCTGACGCACAGCTCATTCGCCAACGAGTACGCCGCGCTGGGTCGGCGGGACAACGAACGGCTGGAGTATCTCGGCGACGCTGTCCTCCAGCTGATCACCGCCGAATACCTTTACAAGGTCCGGCCCGCCGCCGAGGAGGGCGAGCTCACCCAGACCCGGTCTGCGATGGTTAACACCAACACCCTGGCGGCCCTCGCCGCCGATCTCGAGCTGGGCAACTACCTCTATCTGGGGAAGGGCGTTGCCCGAACCGGCGGCCGCGGCCAGACCTCGCTCCTCGCCAACGCCTTCGAGGC
>CAXMLP010000305.1:0-1726 GCA_964194225.1 uncultured bacterium
GCCCTGACCGTCGCCGACCCTGATCCTGAAGTGGGCGAAGAAGGGCCGTCCGCAGATGCCCTGGCGCAGCCCACGATCGATCGCCAGCCACCACGGTTGGAAGCGCCAGTTGTCATGAACGAGCAGCCGCACACCGGCCACCGCCGCTTCTTCCACCATTCCGAGCGACTCCTTGGGAGTGGCCGCGAGCGGTTTCTGGCTGATCACATGGATTCGCTCCCGAAAGGCCGCCCGGGCCAGGGCAGAGTGGGTCGCTGGACGAGTGACGATGTCGAGCACGTCGGGCTTGACGGCAGCCAGCATTTCGTCGACGGTCTCAAAGCAGGGCAGCCCGGGTTTCCAGCGCGACTGGTCCGGGTCGGCCGCGGCGACGAGCCTGTGCTCCGGCTCCAGCCGCCGCCAGGCGTCGAGGTGGTACTGGGAGAAGAAACCGAGGCCCGCCAGCGCGACCCTCAGCGCCAGGGCCCGCCATGCTCAGCGCCCACAGCCTGAACGCAGCGGGGCCGGGTGTTGATGACCATCGTCCGGTAGCGTACAAAGCGATGCGACTCATTGACCTGAGTCTGCCGATCGAGGACCACTGGCGGTTCCAGCCAGCCCTGGCGGCGGCCACCCGGATGTCGGCTGGCGACATCTCGAACACCACCCGCGTCAGCCTCGGCAGCCACACCTTCACGCATGTCGACGCGCCCTCGCACATGATCAGCGGCGGAGCGACCCTCGCCGCCGTTGCGCTGGATAGGTTCTGGGGCGAGGCGGCCGTGATCGACTGCCGGGACGTGCCCGATTCGCAGCCGATCACGGCGGCCCTTCTGGATCAGCGTGCCGGTCACCTTCGCAGCGGAGACATCGCCCTCCTCTGCACCGGCCTCGAGCAGCGCCACTCGTGGCGCTCGCGCGAATTCTGGCAGCACTCGCCCTATATCGATCGGCCCGCCTGCGAGTGGCTCCTGAATCGCGGGATCAAGGCCGCCGGTTACGACTTTCCGCAGGACGAGGTCATCCGGCGGTTGTCCGAGCCGGGCCTCACGCTGGCGGACTTCCCGGCCCACCAGGTGCTGTTGGGCAACGGTGTAGTCCAGGTCGAGTACCTTTCGCGCCTACACACCCTCGTCAACCCGCGGGTTCAATTTTTTGCGCTGCCATTGAGCCTCGGTCCCATCGACGGCGGGCCCTGCCGCGCATTCGCTCTGGAGGAATGAGTTTGCGAGCCACCCGGATCAACCACGTCAGCGTCCACGCGATCGACCTCGACGCGTCGGAGCGGTTTTACCGCGAGCTCTTCGGTATGGAACGAATCCCGACCCCCGACTTCGGGTACCCGGTGCGGTGGCTCAAGGTGGGGGAGATGCAGCTGCACCTGTTTCTGCGCCCATCCGAGGCGCCGGGTGCCCACCACTTCGCCCTCACCGTCGATGACCTGGAGGGGGCCTACCAGCGAGCCGCGGCGCTCGGAGTGCTGGATCGCCCGGAGGTTCGTCGCCTCCCCGACGGCAGCGCCCAGATGTACATCCGCGACCCGGCCGGAAATCTCATCGAGCTCAACTCAGCCGGCGCCGATTCAATGGACCCCGCCGTGATCGGGCCGCTGGTCCGGCTGACCGGCGAACCGGGAGCAAAGCTCTACCTCTAACCACTCGCGGATTGGGGGGCGGGGATCGCCGGGTCGGCCTGAAATAATCGCGGCGAGGCATGGCTGCGAACAGTCCGTTTCAGCGAACCATCA
>CAXMLP010000306.1:0-3081 GCA_964194225.1 uncultured bacterium
GCGGGTGGGCCAGCCGGCAGCGGCGGGGCGGGCCCGATCCGGCCTGGCCACAGCAGAAGCGATGCCCGTCACCGCGATTGAGGGAGCAGCTCCGCGACGCGACGGCACTCCGGTGCGCCTCATTTTGGCACTCGCCCTCATCGCCGGTATCGCAGTCGCAGCCCTCGCTCTGACCTCGCCCCCGCCCGGCGCCGTGTCGCCCAGCGTCGCGGTCCGGTCCTCCGCGACAGCACCGGCCGCGATCAGCCCCCCCGGCCGTCCCGACGGGACCGCGGAGGAGGGCGCCGGGGTGGTGGCGAGCCCCGCGCCCGCCCCGGTCGGGCCCGCTCCCGCGATCGCTCCCGTTGCTGCTGTTGCGCCCCCCAGCGCCGGCTTGGTGAATCGGGTGGTCGGCCAGCTGGTCCAGTGCGATGGGGCCGGTTGTGGGATCCATGTCGAGGTCTGGGTGAGCCCGTCGGCCCAGGCCCGCCAGGTCGCTTGGGAAATCCGATCCATCGACCTCTGCGGCGGGCAGTCGGTGGTGGTCGGTGGGGGCGCCGTGCTGGCCCAGCCGGGCTGGAACCATGTCAGCTCCGACAGCCGAGTTCCGCTGACCGGCCCGGGAGCGCTGGTCGTCATCTCCGCGCAGCCGGATCGAGCCGCCTCCCCGATCCTCGTGGTGGGCAGCCCCGGATCCTGCTGACCACTGCAGGATCCGGCTCGGCATACCTGGGGTATGAGAGATTGATCGCGCCGTGCGAAAGGAAGCCCTGCCTCCCACCGTCATTCCGGGCATGGCATCGTGCAGGTCAGGAACGATGGTGACGAGATGACACGGCGGATCCGAGTTGGTTGCGAGCTGGTGTTCGAACCGACCGTGCCGACGCCAGCCGTCCTTCAGGTCCAGCCGCGCCGGGCGGACGATCAGCCGCTACTCAGCGAGCGCCTGGCGTCAGCACCCAACGCAGCTCTGGAGGAGTTCACCGACTTTTACGGCAACCGCTGTCAGCGGCTGATCCTGGCCGCGGGCACCAACACCCTGACCTATGACGCCGAGGTCGAGGTCGCGGCCGGCCCGGAAGCCACCAATCGGTCGGCCGTGGAGCTGACACCCGACCAGGTTCCCCCAGAGCTGCTCCATTTCACCCTCCCGAGCCGGTACTGCCTATCGGACGAGCTGGGCGACGCGGCCTGGGACCTGTTCCGCGGCGTCCAGCCCGGCTGGACCCGGGTGCAGGCCATCTGTGACTGGGTCCACGCCAACCTCAGGTTTCGTTACGGCAGCAGCACCCCCAGAACCACCGCAGCCGATGTGTACCGGCAGCGGGAGGGAGTCTGCCGAGACTTCGCTCACCTCGCGGTGACCTTCTGCCGCGCCTTCAACATCCCCTCTCGATATGTGTTCGGCTACATCCCCGACATCGGAGTTCCGCCGAGCGTCGAGCCGATGGACTTCTGTGCCTGGTTCGAGGTTTACCTCGAGGGGGGGTGGTGGACCTTCGATGCGCGCAACAACATCCCCCGAATCGGCCGCTGTGTGATCGGACGGGGGCGCGACGCTCTCGACGTCGCCATGGTGACCACCTATGGCCAGGTCCCGCTGACCGGCTTCCGGGTCTGGGCTGACGAGGTCCTGCCGCCGGTCGCCGAGGCGCTCTCCCAAACTGCCGGGAGCCAGCCCTGAACGCCACCACCTGGAGCCAGGACGGAACGGACCAGTTCCACCGCGAATTTGCAATGGAGCAGCTCGGCGGCGTCGCGGGGTCAGTGGCGCGCGAGGACGCGGAGATCACCGCGGTCGGCCTCGTGGACCACCGAGGGGTGGATTGGAGCCGGGTCGAGCGGACCGCCTACCTGGTGCACCAGTCACTCCGCTACGAGTACACCGGTCCGATCCGGGACCTCGATCACCGCCTGGTGATCATCCCGCCGGAGACCTATGGGGATCAGAGCCGCCTCTTCCACCGCGTGACCGTCTCTGCCCGAAGTGCCGTCTCTGAGCTGAGCAAGGATGAGTTCGGCAATCATGTCCTCCAGATACGGGTACCGCGGGTCCAGCGAGCGATCTCATTCGAGGCCTGGATCATGGTCGAGCGGCGGCCCGGCGCGGGTCGACTGCGCCTACCGGTCGAGGCACTCACCGACCGCCGCCTGCTGGAACCGTCGGCGCTGACCGAGCCCGATGGCGCTCTGAGGCGCCTTGCCGGCGAACTCGGGAGAGAGGGCCGGCGTGGGCTCGAGTTGGCCGAACGGATCAATGCGCGGGTCTTCGAGTCAATGCGCTACTGCCACGGCGTGACCGGCGTTGCCACGACTGCCGGGGAGGCCTTCGCGCTCGGTCGCGGAGTCTGCCAGGACTACGCGCACGTCATGTTGGCACTCTGCCGGTTGCTCGGCCTGCCCGCCCGCTACGCCTCCGGGCACCTTCTTGGTGAGGGCGGTACCCATGCGTGGGTGGAGGTGCTCGTCCCCTCTGCCAGGAAGGGCGAGGCCGAGGTCGTCCCCCTCGATCCGACCCACGGCCGGCGGGCTACGCTCAGCTACTTGACGGTGGCGCTGGGGCGGGATTATGGAGATGTCGCGCCCACCTCAGGCAGCTATCGGGCCCGCCACGCCGGTGCACTTTCCAGCCGGCGGCGGGTGTCGCTGACCGCCGTCGACTACGAAAGGACGGCCTAGCCGGCCGGGACGGGCTGGCGCGCAAGTCGCGGCCAGCCCGCTGCCAATCAGAGAAGTATCGCCAGGGCGAGAAGAACGATAAGTACGTTGGGCTGGGCAAGAACCGGGATGGGGACGATCCCCAGGACCGCGAGCAGGGCCACAACGAGGACGACTGCGGCGAGTATCCAACCAATACCGGGGGCCTTATAGGGTCTCTTCACCTGAGTTCACCTCCTCTGCGGTGGAACGCCAGGCTCGCCGCAACCGGCCCCCGCGCAATCCGCCACACCAGCCTCCCACACCCAGCCCCCTTCTGCAAAACGACGCCAGGCACGGAGTCAAAGCTACGTTTGGACCACCCCGCACGGCGGCGGGAGAGCATCGAGATGACCTCGGAGAAGGCCACCTCAACCAAATCCCAGCAGCTCCAAACGACCCCCC
>CAXMLP010000307.1:0-6406 GCA_964194225.1 uncultured bacterium
GACCGAAAGCGGCAGCACGATCCTGAAGAACACCGTCAGCGTTCCCGCGCCGTCCATCTCCGCGGATTCAAATAGGTCGGCCGGCAGGGAGCGGAAGAAGTTTGCCAGCAGGTAGATCGCGAAGGGGAGGCCGTAGCCGGTGTGGGCCAGCCAGATCCCTGGAAAGCTGGCGTTGAGGCCCACCACCCTGAAGAGGCTGAGCATGGGGATGAAGGTCACCTGCAGCGGCACCGCGAGCAGCGCAACCAGGGCCAGGAAGATCCAGTCCCGGCCGGGGAAACGCATCCAGCTGAACGCATAGGCAGCGAAGGCGGCCAGCGTCGTCGGGATGATCGTGGCCGGGATGCTGATCAGGAGGCTATTGAAAAAGCTCCTGCCGAGGTTGCTCGAGCTGAGCACATGTTGGTAGTTCTCAAGGGTGAAGTTGAAGGGCGGCGAGAGCGCTGTCCACCAACCCGAGCTGTTGATGTCGTGCAGGCCGCGGAAGGAGCTGACGAGGAGTCCCGCCGTGGGCACCAGCCAGGCGACGGTCAGGCCGATCACGGCGACATGGACGGCGACGCCTCCGAGCCGGTCGGCCATCGAGCGCGGGAAGTTTCCACCAGCGTCTGAGACCTCTTCGGCGGGCCTGGCGATGGGCTTGCTGACGACGCTCACCGGCGACCCTCGGTGGCCCGGAACTGCCGGAGGTTGAAGACCAGCACGGGCACGACGGCCAGGAGGAGGATCATCGCTAGGGCTCCCGACCGGCCGGGATTGCCGTTGGTGAAGAGCTCTTTGTATTGGCGCAGTGCCAGCACGTCGGTGTCGAAGTTGCCGTTCGTCATGACGTACACGATGTCGAACGCTTTCAGGGCGAAGATAAGCAGAGTGGTGGCGACCACCGCCACGGTGGGCATCAAAAGTGGCATGACGACGCGCCGGAAGATGGTCAACTCGCCGGCTCCGTCAACCCGAGCGGCTTCCAGCAACTCTCCCGGGATGCCCTTGAGAGCGGCCGAGAGGATGACCATGGAGAAGCCCACCCAACCCCAAACCGCGGCGGCGATCAGGGCGAAGTTGTTGAACCGGCGATCGACGACCCAGGCGGCCGGTTGGGCGTGGAAGAAGGCGGTGACTATGTAGTTGAGGGTCCCCGTTTGGACCGCCCCCGCCGGCTGGTAGAGGAACATGAACTTCCAGATCACGGCCGTGGCCGTGAACGAGATGGCCATTGGCATGAAGATCAGCGATTTCACCGAGCTCTCGTAAGGCACGCGGTCCGCGAGCACCGCCAGAAGGATGCCGAAGAAGAGCGCCAGCCCCGTGTAGAGGACAAGCCAGAGCACGTTGTTGCGGATGGCGATCAGCACCGAGGAGTCGCTCAGCACGTGGCTGTAGTTGTCCAGCCCGATAAAGGCCCCCGAGCGGCTGAGGAAGCTGATCCTGATCGTGTCAATGGTTGGGTAGACCAGGAACAACCCGATGAAGACCAGCGCCGGACCGACCCAGATCCAGGGCCGGACCTTCCCCTGGATTCCATCGGGCAGGACCCGCACGAGGTATTCGGTGCCGACGATGTAGGCGGCCAGTGTCAAGGGGACACCGGCCACCACCACCACCAGGGTCAGAAGTTGCGAGAGGTCCAAGGCCCGCTACCCGCTACTTGTAGGCGTCCGCCTGGATCTTGTCCAGATTGGCCAGGATCGAGTCGAGCTGGCCGGGGTTGCTCACATAATCGACCACCGCCTTGAAGTAGGCCGACTGCATCGCGTTGGGCATCAGGTCGCCGGCATCGAAGCGGGCGATCTTGGCTGTGGTCAGGGTCTGGCCGATCTGGCGCGAGATGTCGTCGGGGTAGTCGGTCAAAGCAACCTTCTTGTTGGGCGAGATCGCGCCGCCGCGCTTGACCCAGATCGCCTGCGCCTCGGGTGTCGTGAGGTACTTGATCAGCTGCTTGGCCTCGTCGGTCTCCTTGAACATCCCGAAGAGATCGCCCGCCACGACGTGGGCGCCGGCGTACTGGGTGTTCACGTCGGGCAGGTTGAAGAACGTGAAGTCCTCACCCGCCTTGAGGCTGGCGTTGCCCTTGACAAAGAAGTCGGTCATGAATGAGCCCTGGTTGTGCATGTAGCACTTGGGCGGGTTGGTGAACATCGGGTTGCCGGCGTCTCCGAAGGCGGTGGAGAGCATGTAGTCCTTGCCGCCGTAGACCATCCCGGGATTGGCGACGATCTTCCCCCAGGTCTGCCACGCCGTCTTGATCTCAGGTGAGCTCCACTTCTGCTTCCCCTGGTACCACTTGTCATAGACATCGGGGCCCGCCTGGCTGAGGACCAGTTCCTTCACCCAGTCACTGCCCGGCCAGCCGGACGCGGCCCCGCTCTCCAGGCCGATACAGAAAGGAGCGGCTCCGTCGCTCTTGATCTTGTCGTCGAGCGCGAGCATCTCGTCGAACGTCTTGGGGATCTGGTAGCCCTTCGCCTTGAAGTTCTTGGGGTCGTACCAGACCAGACCCTTGAGGGCCGTCTTGATGAAGATGCTGTAGTTCTTGCCGTTGACCTGGCCGAGCTTGATCCAGTCCGGCGCGTACTGCTCTTTCATCTGGTTCATATCGAGGACGTTGTCGAGCGCGACGAGCTTGCCCGCCTTGGCAAATTCCGCCATCTGGCCGGGTCCAGGCAGTCCTGCCAGCTCGGGCGGGGTGCCGGCCTGCACGCGCGTTGTCAGCACCGCGTTGAGGTCGCGGGTGCCCTCGTACTCGACCTTGATGCCGGTCTTCTGCTCGAACGGTTTGACCATGGCCAGGAAGGACTCCTGCTCACTGCCGCCCCAGGTGGCGAGAACGTGGACTGTCTTCTTTCCGCCACCACCGGAATTGGATTGGCCCACCGAGCAGGCGGTGACCACCAGTGAGGCAATGACGAGCAGGACCGATCCATACCTTAACGAACGGACTCCGATCATCTGAAGTTCTCCTTCGCCTACCAGAACGCACCAGCTCTCTTTACAGAGCGATTTGCCGATTGTAGGGCCTGAACGCGCTCAGGTTTGGAGGCGTGCCGTGGGGCAAGCGCCCCGAGAGCAGCTTCAGTGGGCGGCGCGCCGGACAGCCGGGCGAGTGGCCTTCATGTCCGCCGCGATCGCGCTGAAGCCACGGGCGATGGTGCTCGAGGGGTGGCTGAGGACCAGGATCTCGCCGCTGACGCCGGCCCAGTCTGCTCGGGTCGCGTCAAACGGGAGGTCCCAGTTCAGCGGCCGGCCGAGGGCTCGCTCGGCATCGAGGCGACCGATGCGCGCGCTGGGACGGGACCGGTTGAGGGCCAGGGAGATCACTCCATCCGGCACACCGAGAACATTGCGCAGGATCCCGAGGAGCTCCGCCGTGTCCTTCAGCGAGCTCACCTCCGGGCTCACCAGCAGAACGATCCGGTCAGCCTGCTCGAGCACCCGGAGAGTCGTTTCGCTGAGCGTGATGCCGAGGTCGATGACGACATATGTGAAGTTCCGGCTCAAGACCTCCAGGGCGCGGTCCACGAGGGCCGGACTGATCAGCTCCGAGTGCTCCACCTTGAGCGTGCCGGGAAGCAGCATCATGCCGCCGGGGTGGTGGAGGATCGCACTCAGGAGGGTCTCCTCGAAATTCTCCATCCCAGCCCGCTCGCTGAGTGCCAGGCAGCTGCTCGGGACCAGGTTTGCGGCGAGCGCGGCATGGTTGTATGGGAAGGCGAGGTCGAGCAGGAGGCACTCGCCCGGCTGTTCGCGGGCGAGCGCGGCAGCGACGTTGACGGCGGTGGTCGTCTTGCCGGCGCCTCCCTTGGTGGAGTAGACCGCCATCACCGTGGCAGCCCGCTCATGCATCACCTTGCGAGCACGCTGCTGCAGCTGTTCGATCTTGGCGCGTCTTTGGACGATGACGCGGTCGATCTCAGCCTGCGCCGTCGGGTTCAGGGCCAGCGTTTTGAGCAGCTCGCCGCGGGATAGGGTGAAGAGGCGGGCCCGCTCGGTCGCGATCAAGGAGGCCATGTAGGGGCTGTCCGGCTCGGCCGCCTCGCTGCCGAAAAAGTCGCCGGTGGTCAGCACCGCAATGGTGACGACGTGGCCCTTCTCTCCCTCCACCCGCATTTCACAGCGGCCGGATTCGATCAGGTAGAGATGGTCCGCCGGTACTCCCTGGTGGACTACCTCGGTATTGGCCGACTGGACAACTGGCTCCAGCTGGCGGGCGAGCCGGCGCAGCGAGGGGACGGGCACCGAAAAGAGGATCGCGGTGCCCTGCAGCAGCGCGAGGCGCCGATCCAGCTCAGCGGCACCGCTCTGAGCGCCGTTGCCTCCGTCGCTCAAAGCATTCGTTCCGAGGTGCGCTTCTCGAGGAAATCTCGGACATGCGCCGAGAGCACTGTCGGCGTGGCCGGCTTGGTAATGAAGCCCTCGCAGCCGGCGGCGTGAGCAGCCCGTTGATAGAGCGGCATGTCGTGGGCCGTCAGCGCCACGACCGGGATCGAGGCGGTGCCCGGCTCGGCCTTCAGCTCGCGAGTGAATTCAAGCCCGTCGATACCGGGCAGCTGGATGTCCATCAGAATCAGGTCCGGCCGGTGGGCGCGGATCATGGGGCGGGCCAACTCGGCTGACTGCGCGCTCTCCACCACGTAGCCGGCGGCCTCCAGGACCGTCACGGCGAGCAGGAGGTTGGCCGGATTGTCCTCGACTACGAAGATCCGCTGTCGCGCTCGCGTCATCGTCGGCCGGCCACCTTCAACATGACTGTGCTCAGGAGCCGGCCCGGCCGGTCCCGTCCAGCAATTCGAGCTTGGGCGGCAAGGACTTGCGGGATCGCCCGGCGTTGCCCTTGGCGGGCGCGCGGATACCCGACGGGCGGCTGAGCATCACCTGCAGGTCCTCGCTGCTGACCGGTTTGCTGAAGAAGTAACCCTGCCCCCGGCAGCCCAACGGCTCGAGGATGCGGGCCTGTTGTTGCGTCTCGATACCCTCGGCCACGATCTCCACTCCCAGGCTGTGACCGAGGCCGACGATCGCCCGCAGCAGGGCGAGGTTCTTGGGTCCACCGCCGGAGGAGCGCACGAAGGCCTTGTCGATCTTGATGACGTCGATGGGAAAGCGAGCCAGGTAGCTGAGCGAGGAGTAACCCGTGCCGAAGTCGTCGATGGCCACCTTCATCCCCGCCGTCCGGAGTTTCTGCAGCATCTGGGAGGTCTCCTCGCCCTCGCGGATGACGGCACTCTCGGTGATCTCAAGTGTCATTCGGTCGGCGGCCATCCCGGTCTTCTTGAGAACCTGGCGGATTTCGTTGACGATATTCTCCCGCTGCAGCTGACGAACCGAGATGTTCACTCCCAGCCGCAGTGGGGGGCGCCCGGGGTACCGCCGTTCCCAACCCTTGACGTCGCGGCAGGCCTGCTCCAAGACCCACTCGCCCATCGCGCCGATCAGCCCGGTCTCCTCGGCGAGCGGGATGAAACGATCCGGCTGGATCATCCCTTTGACAGGGTGCTGCCAGCGGACGAGTGCCTCCACGCCGTAGATCTGCTCGGAATCAAGCTCCACGATCGGCTGGTACTGGACGAGCAGCTCGTGGCGGTCGATCGCCTGGCGCAGGTCGTACTCCATCTCCAGCCTCTCGAGCGCCGCCGCGTGCATGCTGAGCTCGAAAACCTCGAAGGTTCGCTTGCCACGGCCCTTGGCCCGGTACATCGCGACATCGGCGTTTCGCAGCAGCTCCTCCGGGTCGCTGGATTCCGGGGTGGAGATGGCGATTCCGACGCTGAAGGCCGCGATCATCTCGACCCCACCGGACCGGAGCGGCAGCCGGAAGGCGCCCATGATGCGCTCGGCCACCGTGATCGGATAGGAATCGTCGGGGATCGAGTCGAGCAGGATGGCGAACTCATCACCGCCGAACCTTGCCACCGTGTCCGTCGGGCCGATGCAGTCCTGCAACCGGGTGGCGACGGCCCTCAGCAGCGAATCCCCGGCGGCGTGGCCCAGCGAATCGTTGACGTGCTTGAAGTCGTCCAGGTCAAGGAAGAGGACGGCCAGGCTGCCGCGTGTGCCGCGGTGACGCGCGAGACCGGCGGCCACGCGGTCCTTGAAAAGGGTCCGGTTCGAAAGAGCCGTGAGCGGGTCGTGGTGCGCCTGGTGGCGGAGCTTGTCCTCGAGGTCCTTCCGCTCGGTGACGTCGCGGGTGTTGAGCACAACCGCCCGCACGTTGGGGTCGGCGAGCTGGTTCGAGAGGATCGTTTCCATGTACCGATAGCTGCCATCAGTGTGACGCCAGCGGGTGCCCAGCAAGCCCTCGCCGAAGTCGGTTCGAAGCAGACCCTGGAAGGTGGTGTTGGCGCCCTTGAGGTCCTCGGGATGCACGATCTTCCAGAGGGGGGTGTCAAGCAGTGTGCCGGATTGGTAGCCG
>CAXMLP010000308.1:0-8964 GCA_964194225.1 uncultured bacterium
ATGTGTATAAGAGACAGCCTCCGGCCTGTACCCTCATTCAGCCGTTACAGCCCACAGGCACCGGTAGACTCGCGCCAATGACCGACGTTACGTCGGAGTACTCGCGGGTCAACCTCTCCAGCGATCCGATCTATCGGTACCTGCGCATCACCAAAGGTGGCCCGGGCGGTGTGCCGGGCGAGTGCTCGGAGCAGGACATCCTCGATTCGCCCTGGTTGCAGCGGCTGCGGCGAATTCACCAATTGCAGAGCGCCTGGTGGGTCTTCGCGACGGCCGAACATTCACGCCTGCAGCACTCGTTGGGCGCGATGCACCTGGCCGGCGAATGGCTCCGCCACCTCTACCCGACGCTGATCACCTGCCATTCCGACACGGCCTCGCTTCCGCTGGTTGAAGAAACGCTCCGGCTGGCCGGCCTGCTCCACGACATCGGCCACGGACCCTTCGGGCACTTCTTCGACGAGAACTACCTCGACCGATGGGGCATCGACCACGAGGTGATCGGCCGGCGCCTGATCACGACCGAGCTGGCCCCCATGATCGAGGGACTGGCCGCGTCACCCCATGGCGACTTCGCTCCCGGCGAGCGGATTGATCCCCGCTGGGTCGCCTACCTGATCGCCGATGAGGATCTGCCTGGGTTCACCCCTCCAGGCTGGCTGGCCGTTCTGCGCCCGCTCCTCACCGGGCCCTTCAGCGCCGACAACATGGACTATGTGCCCCGCGACTCCTACATCTGCGGGGTCGCCACCGGCCCTGTCGACATCCAGAGGATCCTTCACTACTCATTCATCTCGGAGCACGGCCTGGCGATTCACGATCACGGGTCGGAGGCGTTGTTCATGTTCCTCAGCGCCCGGCTCTACCTCTACAACCAGGTCTACTTCCATCGGACCGTGAGGCGGATCGACCTCCAGCTCAGGGAGATCTTCCGGCCGACCATGGATCTGCTGCTGGGCGGGAATCCGCTGGAGTTGATGGATCGCTACCGTCGAATCAATGAGTGGTTCCTGATGGACGAGGTCGATCGCTGGGCGCTGGGCGGTGCCGGCAGCGAGCGGCAAGCGCTCGGGCTCGAGTGGCGGGACATCGTTGCACGACGTCTCAAATGGCACCTGGTCTATTCCAGCTACATCGAATCGCGCGACCTCGACAGCGGTGTCTTCGCGATGACGCGGGACGAGTTCGCGGGGCGGATTCGGAAGGAGTTCGGTTCAAGGGACATCGAGTTCGAGGTGGACATCGCCTCCCAGGGCACCAAGGCCATCAACCCCCTCACCGAGAATGCCGGCATCGTGCTGTATGACCCGCTCGACGGCAGCTATGAGTCGAACCGGGTGCTCGACCTCTTCCGGCGGCTCCCCATTCGCATCTCGCTATGCCGGATCTTCGCGAAGGACGGTTCGCATCGTGAGGAGCTCGGTCGGGCGGCCGATCGAATCCTCGCCGCGAACCGACCGGAGGAAGGGCAGAAGGGCTGAGCCGGTGCCGACAACGCCGACCGCTACCGGTCAGCCCCGGCGGTCGTCCCGCAGGATCTGAAACATCAGGGCCATGCCCCCGAAGGCGGCGATCGAGAAGAAGAGGATGGCCAGGCCGGGGTAACCGAGCAGGCGGAAGCTCGTCGGGACCTGCATCAAAATGGCGGCACCAACGATCAGCGCCGACATCAGCAGGCCAAGCGTGATCCGGTTTGCGATCTTCTGGAAGCCACTCATGAGTCGGGTTTCGTCGATGGCGTGGATCTTTAGCTCGACCTCGTTATTTGCCACCGCGTCCATGATCTTGTTGAGCCGCGCCGGCATCCGCTCGACGAAATCCTTCATCTCCAGCATGTTCTGGTAGAGGCTGCCTGGCGACACGCTCTGACGCATCCGCTGCTGCATGATCTCGGCCGCGTTCTTGCGAATCGCGGCGTTGGGATCGAACTCGGGGTCGAGCAGCCAGCCGACCTGGTCGAGGTTGAGCAGGGCCTTGCCGAACATGCTCAGCTCGGCCGGCAAGCGGACTCCACTGGGCCCGGAGAAGTTGAAGATCTCGAGCATGACGCGCCCGGTCTCGACCTGCTTCATGGTCACGTGCTGGTGGCGGGCGACGAGGTCGGCGACCTTTCGTGAGTACCCGATCTCGTCGAAATTGGTCCGTCTTCTCCGCGATCGCAGTGAATAGGTGACAGCGTCATCGCTGCGCCCCTCGCTGATCGCCAGCAGGAGGTGGATCAGGTTCTCCTGCAGCCGAGGTGCGATGTAGGCGACCATCCCGAGGTCGATCAACGCGATCCGCTTGTCGTCGGTGACAAAGACATTGCCCGGGTGGGGATCGGCGTGGAATATCCCATCGATCAGGATCTGCTGCAGGTAAGCCTTGAAGAGCTGGTCCGCCAGCTCCTTGCCGGGCAGGTCGAGTTTGGTCAGGTCGCTCAACTTGGTGACCTTCACTCCGTTCACGAAGTCCATCGTCAGGACCCGCGACGTGGTGTAGTCGGCGATGGGCTGAGGGATCGTGATCAGGTAAGCCTTCCAGGTTTCGGCCGAGGGTGACCAGGTTCTGCGCCTCCTGGCGGTAGTCCAACTCGCGCAGCAGACTCTTGCGGAATTCGTCCAGCATCAGCCCCAGCCGGTAGCGACGACCGATCTCCGAATGGGCGTCGGCGAAGTCGGCAATCTCGCCCAGCGCATCGAGGTCCTCGGCCACCTGCTCCCGGATTTCCGGCCGCTGCACCTTGACGGCCACCTGGCGGCCATCACGAAGCCGGGCGCGGTGAACCTGACCGATGCTGGCGGCCGCGATCGGCGTTGCGTCGAATTCCGAGAAGGCCTTCGAAATGCGGACGCCCAGTTCCTCGGTAACGATGCGTTCGACCTCGGCGAAGGAGAAGGGCTCGACGTTGTCCTGGAGCCGGGTCAGCGCCTTCAGGTACTTGTCGGGAAGCAGGTCGGATCGAGTTGAGAGAAGCTGGCCGAGCTTGATGTGGGTCGGGCCCAGGTGTTCCAGGTCCCGGGCCAGTGCCTCGCCTTCTGGCGTCGTGGTGTGCTTGCCGTTGCCACTCCGCTTCTTGGTGATTCGACGGCATCCTCGAGCCCAACCTGCTTGACAAGGTCCGGTCGGCCGTATTTGGCGACCAGCCAGGCGAGGTCGCGGTAGCGCTTGAGGTGCTGTGGCCGCAGCGATATGCCCATTTGCTAAAAGGTATCAGTGCTGGGGATGAAAATGTGAGTCCCCATATGAGGGGTTTAGGCGACGGGCTGTCACCCCTCAGTAGTCGTCGAAGGAATTGCCGCCCGGGTCATCGTCGCCCCAGCCATCGCTCGTCCCGGTTTCGTCGTCGGCCGATTCCTCGAACCCCTCACCTCCGCTCTCCGGCCGAGGGCTGGCGAAGGTTGAGACCAGTCGCCGCAGGCTGCTCGCGCGGCAGACCGGGCAGGGTGGATCGTCACTCGACCAGGAGGGCAGGAGGGAGGTGCAGCGCCGGCCGCACGAATCGCACCGGTACTCGTAGAGCGGCACCAAAGTAGGATCGCATTCCCGACGTGCTCCCGATTGAACGAATCCGCGCCGCCGCCGCCCGAGCGGCTCCCCACGTTGTCCGCTCCCCGCTGGTACCGCTTGTCCCGGGATTGTGGCTGAAGCTCGAGACTTTGCAGCCGACAGGAAGCTTCAAGGTCAGGGGCTTTTTCGCGCGCGCCCTCCAGCTGGACGAGGCTGAGAGGTCCCGCGGCCTGCTGACCGTCAGCGCCGGTAACGCTGCCGCCGCCTGCTCTTACGTGGCGCACGTACTGGGCCTTCGCTGCCGGGTCGTGATGTATCGAGAGGCACCGGACGCCAAGAAGGAGAACGTGCGCCGATGGGGCGCCACTCCCATCTACCTGAGCCACGACGAAGTCCACGAGTGGCTGCGCGATCGTGGCTGGGAGGGCGAGCCGGAAACCTTCATCCACCCCTTCGCGGACGGCGAGGTGATGGCCGGGCACGGCGGCATCGGACTGGAACTGCTGGAGCAGCTGCCCTCGGTCGAAAGGGTGGTGGTGCCGGTGGGCGGTGGTGGTTTGATTGGTGGGATCGGCTCCGCCCTCAAAGCCGCCCGGCCCCAGGTTGAGATCGTCGGCGTCCAGTCCAGCGGCTATCCGTCGATGACCCAGAGCCTCGCCGCCGGGCGACCGCTGGGGCTGACTCCCCAGACCGTCGCCGACGGCACCACCGCTCCCGTGGACGCCGGGAACCTCAAGCTCCTCGCCGACCTCGTCGATAGCTGGGTGACGGTTGACGAGGAGGAGGTGCGGCAACGGATCAGGGAACTTGCCCTCACCGCGAAGGTGGTCGCGGAAGGCGCCGGCGTCCTCGGTTATGCCGCCCTCGGGCAGCTCGCCGGCGAGCGGGTGACGGCGGTTGTCGTGAGCGGCGGGAACTTGGCCCCCAGCCTGCTGGCGGAGTGTCTGGCCGGCTGACCACGCGCCGTTCAGGCCCCCGCGAGCACCTCGTCGACCACCTTGAGAGCGTGCTGAATGTCCTCGGGCTCGATGCCATAGTGGGTGACAAAGCGCACTCGGCGCGGGCCCATCGTCCCGCCTTTCAGTCCCCGCCTCTGGCATTCGGCGAGAAATTGACGTGGATCCAACTCCTCCAGTTCGAAGATCACGAGGTTGGTCTGCACCCGCTGCAAATCCAGCTTCACCCCCTGCATCTCGGCAAGTCCCTCGGCCAGGGTGCGGGCATTGGTGTGGTCGTCCGCCAGCCGGTCGACCATGCGGTCGAGAGCAAACTGGCCCGCCGCACCCAACATCCCGATCTCTCGCATGCCGCCGCCCAGCATCTTTCGCCACCTCCGCGCGTCATGGATCTTGTCCTCCGGTCCGACCAGCAGGCTGCCCACCGGAGCCCCGAGACCCTTGGAGAGACAGAAGGTGAGTGTGTCGGCGCAGGCCGCGATGTCGCGCACGTCGCTCCCGGTCGCGATCGCGGCGTTGAATATGCGGGCGCCATCGATGTGCACCGCCAGGCCGTGGCGGCGAGCCTCGTCGGCTGCAGCCCGCAGGTCGGCCAGCGGCCAGGCGATGCCGCCGTGGCGGTTGTGGGTGTTCTCGAAGCTGACCGCCGCAGTGGGTGGATGATGCTGATCGTCCGGGCGGATTGCTGCGCGGATCTGATCCGGATGCATGATTCCCGCCTCGGTCCTGATCGGCATCATCTGGATGCCCCCCACCATCGCCGCACCGCCCGCCTCGTAGAGGAAGATGTGGGCCTCAGCGTCAGAGATCACCTCCTGGCCGGCGCGAGCGTTGACGAGCAGCCCGATCAGGTTGCCCATCGTCCCGCTGGCCACGAAGATCGCGGCCTCCTTTCCGAAGCGCTCCGCCGCACTCTCCTGCAGCCGGTTGATCTCCGGGTCCTCGCCGAAGACGTCGTCGCCAAGCTCGGCAGCCGCCATGGCGGCCCGCATCTCGGGGCCGGGCATCGTCAGGGTGTCAGACCGGAGATCGACCAACGTCACAGCCAAATACTGTAGTGGTCGCCCGCCGGACGAACGGCCGGCCCTCCGGCCGCGCCCGTTGGCGGTGGCCGGAAGGCCGGTTACGGGTCCTACTTAGTAGGCGGCTACGGGTTGGGGTTGGAGCCGATTGCCGCCTGGGCGGTGTCGGCGGCTCCGCTGGCGGCTGTCTCCGCGGTGTGGACGGCCGACGTTGCGGCGGCCTTGACGGCGGGCCGGGTGCGCGTTGCGGCGCGGCTGACCGACCGCCGCGTGCGGGTCACGGCCGATTTGGCCGCGGTCCTCACCGGAGTCCTGCTCGCGGTTCTGGTCGAGGTTTTGGCCGGAGTTTTGGCCGCGGTTCTCTTGGTGGTGCGCCTCGCGGCCCTCTTGACGGTGCCCTTGGCGGCGCTGGCAGCGGCGCCGGTGCTGGCCGCCGCGGTGGTTCGCTTGCGGGTCGCTGTCTTGCGGGTGGCTGCCTTGCGCGCTGTGGTGGCTGCAGCCCGGGTTGCCGAGGCAGTCGTTTTGGCGGCGGAGCTGGCGCTTCGCTTGGCGGTGGTTGCCGCTCGCCTGGTCGCTGAAACCGCTGTCTTGGCGGCGGCGGCGGTCTTCCTGGTGCTGCTCGAGGCGGCCTTGCGGGTGGCCGAGGCAGAGCGGCCCGCCCGGCGCGTCGCGGTACTCGCGGAGCGGCGGGTCGTGGAAGCAGCCCGCCGGGCGGTGCCGGCCGCCCCGCCGGCTGACCTGGTGGCGGCGGCGGTGGCGCTCTTGCGAATGTCGTCGAGCTGCCGACCGAGCTGCTGCACCTGCTTGCTCAGCCGATCGATATCAGCCTGCTTGGCGGCGCGGTTCCACAGTTTCTCGATTTCCTTGCGGTTCTTGTCAGCTTGCTTGATGGCGTCACCGGTCACCTTCTCGACCTGCTTGCGAAAGTCCTTCGGCAGCACCCCCATGGCCTGGTCGAACAGGTGCATCGGACCCGACGAGGATGAGCGGGACGCTGACGAACGGCCGGATTTCTTCTTACTCATTCACGAAATACTCCCTTGCGGCGGTTGGACGGCAAACAGCATAACGCAACGCGTTATAATTGACATCAATGGCTGACGCTCCTTTTCATCATCTGATCAAGAAGTACTCGAATCGCAAGCTCTATGACACCTACACGCGTCGCTACATCACGTTGGAGGATATCGCCCGCCTCGTGCGCGATGGCGCGGACATCACCGTGGTGCAGCGTGACACGGGTGAGGATTTGACGCCGGTCATTCTCTCCCAGATTGTCACCCGCGAGGAGCGTCGTGGTGGCGGCGGGGCCGCCGCAGCGGAAGGAATTCAAGAGCGCGGGCAGGCCCTTCTGGAATACCTGCGCCGCACCATCAACGTGCCGGCTGAATTGGTCAGCGGCGAGGTTGAACGTCGGGTCGGCGACGTCGAGTCATTGGTCGACGGAGCTCTTGAGCGCGCCCTCAAGCGGCTGAACATCCCCACCCGGCGCGATATGGTGCGGCTGGGAGCGAGACTCGATGCGCTTGAAGCGCACCTCGGGACCAACGGCAGCAATGGCAAGCCCAGAAACCGCCGGCCAGCTCGGCCCGGACCGGCCAAGCTCACGACGAAACGGCGTACACGAATGGGCGCTGCCTGACGACCCCGGCGATCGTCAAAGCGGATGACTGCTGGTAGCTCGAGGAGCGCACCCGCGGATCGGTCCGCAATGTCCTCGTCATCTGTGCCGCGGCGGCGACGAGCTGGGCGCTGTCTCCCACGGCGCTGAACTCCCACGGTCCGCGGACGTTGCTGCCATCGATTTCGATGTTGCCAGCCGATTGCAGGATGACGCTGCCCATCACCACGCGTTGGCCTGACACCGCGATCGCCTCCGCTCCCGCGGCGCGCAGGTTGTTGACAGCGTCCTGGATGTCCAGCTGATTGAGGGGAGCGTCGACGCTGATGGTGACGCCGGGCCCCATCACCGGCGCCCTGCCCTGGACGACCCGCAGTTTGGTCGCCTCGGCAGCCAGCTGCGCGTCGACCGCCCCTGGTGCTCCGCTGCGCAGGGACTCCCGCAGCTGGGTCAATCGAGAAGCCTCCTGAGCTAGCACATCATTGGAGCGATGCAGTTCGTCGATCTGGAAGGCCAGCGAGGTGTTGTCCTGTCCCTCCAGGCTGCGGGCCACGTCAGCCTGGCTGCGGATCTGGATCACCGTCAGCATCGTCAAAAACAGAACGAGCACCCCCACGAAGAGGCTGGTGCCGGCGCTACGGGACAATTGCATGGGCGAAATTCACCTCGAAGGAGGAGTCGTAGGCGGGCAGCGCGATGTCACTCTCGCCCTGCCAACTCACCTGCAGCTGATACATCGTCTGGCGGCGTTTCAGGTCGCCGAGGCTGGCGGACTGGCTGAGGGTCTGGTCCATCAGTGCCCGGTTGCCGACGGCTGCGATCTCGAAGGGCGCCTGCAGGGGCGGCCCCTGGTCGATCACGACCGCGCCGCCGACGCCCTGGATGCGGCTGACCGGCGAGATTCGCCGGCCCGCCACGGCAACCCCCTCGGCACCACCCTGGAAGAGCAGGTTGACAACGTCCTGGACGTCGGTGAACTGCACCAGGTAGCCGGTGCTGGCGGAACCGGGGAGCGGCTTGCCGTTGCCCAGCCTGACGCGCTCCCCCGGGCCCCGCAGCCTGGTCAATCCGGCGTGTGCGCGCAGATCATCCACCTCGGTCGCCAGCCGGCGGCTGCTCTCCGAACGCTGCGCAGCCAGGCCTTCCAGACCGGCGATGTCAGAGCGGAGACGGGCGATCCGGCGCCGGTGGCTCTCGTTGTCGGTCTCGAGGCGTTGCACGGTCGCCACGAGCGCCTCGTTCCTGGCGATCTGATTGGTGGGCGGGATCAGCTGAGTGCGAAGCTGCGTGGCAAAGAAGAACCCGAATCCCAACGCGGCCAGGGCGACAGCGGGATACCAACCAACACGCGGCAGCTTCCGACGCATTTCCGGATGTAGTATCGCGGCGTGCCCGTCGAACTGAAGCAGGAGTCCGCCTATTCGACGGCTCAGCATCAATTCGACCTCGCCGCCGACGTGCTCGGCTTGACCGAGAACGTTCGGCGCCTGTTGCGCGAGGTCAAGCGTGAGCTGGTGGTGCACTTTCCCGTCCACATGGATGACGGATCAATCGAGCTTTTCACCGGCTTTCGAGTCCAGCACAACATCAGTCGGGGGCCGGCCAAGGGTGGGATCCGGTACCAGGCCGGGCTGACCCTGGACCAGGTCAGGGCGATGGCGATGCTGATGACCTGGAAATGCGCGGTCGTCGGCCTGCCCTATGGCGGCGCCAAGGGCGGCGTGGCGGTCGACCCGCGCCGGCTCTCCCCGAGTGAGCTTGAGCACCTCACCCGGCGCTACACCACGGAGATCGCGCTCCTTCTCGGGCCCGAGAAAGACATCCCAGCCCCGGATATGGGGACCACTCCCCAGGTGATGGCCTGGATGATGGACAC
>CAXMLP010000309.1:0-14915 GCA_964194225.1 uncultured bacterium
CCGCGCCGCCGCCGATCTCCGCTGCCGCCGCCTCAGCGGTCGCCTGATCGCGTGAATTGACAATGACGGTCGCGCCCTCGCGCGCAAATGCCTCCGCGATTCCACGACCGATGCCGCGCGTCGAACCGGTCACCAGTGCGATCCGGTTTTCCAACCTCATTCCATGATCCTCTCGCTGCCGTCCACCGATAACACCACGGCACTGATCGCATCCGCCTGCCCGGGGCCAATTTCGAGCGGCAAATGGCAGCCCACGAGGCGCTCGATCAACTCCGCCAATTGGCGTGGTTGTCGGGCTGTCAGCCTCAGTCCCCGGAGCTGGACATCACCGGCCGGATGCGAAACCGGCAGCGCACCCGGGTGGTCGGCCGCCTGGAGGTCCCATTCGATGAAGAATGGCAGCACAGGCTCGAGCCCGTCGCCCACGTGGAGGGTGCGCCAGCGCAGCGTCACCCCGTCGGGGCGGCGGCGCGCGCCGGCCCGGGGGCCGGTGCCGCCGAGACCGGCGTCGCGAATGCGGGCGGCCGCTGGCTCGAGGGCGGGCACCCGGACCGCCCAGGTGGCAATCCGCGCGCCCCTTTCAAGCGCAGCCGAAACGCGCCGACTGAGAGGATTGTCGGCGGCCTCTCGCCGATCGACGATCGCAATCAATTCGAGATAGTCGGGTCCCAGCGGAACGATCATGTTGGCGGTGCCTGCCCCGGGATGCCGGCCGCCCTCGAGCGCGACCAGGCCATCCCGACTGCGCAGGTCAGCTGCCGCCACGACCAGGTCGGGCACCGCAAAAAGCACATGATCGATGGCCACCGAGCCGGTCACCTGGCCACCAAAAGAGCCGGGGGTGGCAGGCCGGCCACCCCCGTTCTCGTATTGCTGGAAGTGCGCGCCGCCGTCAGCTGGAGGCGGTGTCGCTCGGCGTTGTCCGGCGTCGCCGTGTGGCGGTCCGCTTGGTGGCTGCCCCGGCCGTCCGGGTCGTGCGTGTGGTGCGGCGCCGGGTTGGTGTTGTTCCAGTCAGCGCCTTCTGGACGCGCCTCTGGATCGACTTGAGACCGCGCTCGATTCCACTGCTGGCAGCGCTCGCGGTCTTGCTTGTCAATTTGTCAAGTTGTCGCTTGAGTTTTCGATTCTCTTTGATCAACTGATCGACCATTCCGTTCAGGTTGACAACCAGCTCGCTGCCACCGGTCGAACGCCGCCGCGTTGTTGTCGCGGTGCGCGTGGAGCGAGTGGCGCGAGTCGCGCGCGGCGCCCGCGTCCCCGCAGTGGTGCGCCTCGCGCGCCGCTTGGGCGCGGATTGCGCATTTTTTTCGTCAGCCATTGTTTCTCCTTTCTGTCGCAGCTAAGTTGCGATGTCGACTGCCGCAGTATAGAACCTTGCAGCGTGCGTTCAGGCCGCGATTTCCGTCCGCAGGTGCGGCATGCTCTTCAGCCCCTCCCGGGCCAGTTCGTGCGCCGGATTCGCCTTTCTGCTGACATAGCGAACGACGCGGTAGCCGCGTCGGCAGCGTTCGCGGACCTCGTGCACAGCGGCACGAAAGGTTTCGCTGGAGGGGGTGCGACTGCGCACCACCGGCGCGCAGTCGGTGCGGACGATAACCCGGTGGAAGGGCCAGCGGTGGGCGGCGAGCTCGAGCGCGGCGGCGCAGACGTGGGCTTCGAGCTGGGCCGATCCGCCATCGTGGGTGAAACCGAACGATTCGGTGTAGAGAGCGCGACCTCGAATAAAGACCGCCAAGCCGCAGCCGGCGCGACCGTTCTTATCGAGGGCGGCGTCCACATAGATGATGAGGCACTCTCGCAAGCGCTTTCTTACCTCCAGGACCGGATGCGGCTGAAGTACTCGCCTTGCCGCCGGAGTCTAACAGGATATTGGGGTGGCGCAAGCTCTTTTCCACAACATGTGGACGGCCTGTGAATGCCCGCCCTTGGTCACCTAAACTTACGGGGAGTGGCAGTGCGCGAAATCGGCGTGGTGGGTGGTGGGATCGCCGGCTCGACCATCGCCTACGAGCTCGCCCGCCGCCGCCTGGGGGTTCACCTCTTCGAACGAGGGGCGATTGCCGGTGAGGCCTCCGGTAGGAATATGGGACTGCTCCTGAACCAGACCGAGCCCGGCGTCATCCGGATCATGAGGCGCTCCCTCGAGGTCTACTCGGAGCTGGCGGCGGGCGAGGTCGAATTTCACCTCCGCACCCAACCGCAGCTGATCATCGCCGCCGACGAGGCCCAGCTCGACCAGCTCGGCAAGCGCGCCTGGGAGATGCGCGCCGCGGGCATGAACGTCAGCGAGCTCGCCACCGCCGACATCCGGCGCGAGTTCCGGGCGCTCGGCCCGCGGTTGCGGGGCGGCTACCTGGTCGGCGACGCGACCGTCATCGACCCGGCGGCCGCCACAGTGGCGTTTGCGCATGCCGCGCGGCTCGCCGGCGCGCAGGTGCATACCGGCACCCGAGTCGCCCAGGTCATCGTCCGTTCCGGGAGGGTGGAAGGCCTGATCACCGACGCGGGGAGGATCGCCTGTGACGCGGTGGTGTTGGCCACCGGTCCGTGGCTGCCCGAGCTCTGGCGGCACGTCGCTGTCAGCGTCGGCCGGGGTTGGCTCCTGCGCACGGCCAGGCTCGGCTTCACGCTGCCCTGGATTGTCGAGGATATGAGCTGGCCGGACCAGGACCAGCTGGGCCGGGTCGCGCGATCGCCCACTCTGGCCGAGGTGGCCAGGGGCTACGACGAGCCCGCCGTGCAGGCGTTCGTGATCGCGCAGCAACCGGCCGGCGACGCGCTCTTGGGGACCTCCCTCTCGCCTTCTCTGCGCGAGCCGCACGAGGGCGCTGACATGCCGCAGCGCGTCGCTGCCAAGGCGCTGGCCGCCGCGCCGGGCCTGGCCGAGATTCCAATCACCTCCGCCTGGTGGGGGCTGCGCCCGATGACACCGGACGGGATGCCGATCGCAGGCGGCGCCGGGCCCGCTGGCCTATGGATCCATGGCGGCCACGGCTCGATCGGAATGATGACCGCACCGGCCACCGCGGGCTGGCTGGCTGCGCAGATGGTCGAGGGTAAGGCGGTGGCCGAGCTGGCCGACCTGAGGGTGGGCCGGTTCTAGAGTGGACTGTAACGGTCGAATTGGGGGGAGGCCGGTGGCGGGCGGCGGGGTTCACTCGTCCGGCTGCGGGAGAGACTCAGCGCCGATCGCGTGGTAGCCGCCGTCGACGTGGATCAGCTCCCCGGTCGTGGCGGTCATGTAGTCCGAGAGCATCGCGCAGGCGGTCCGAGCCACGGATTCTGCCGACTTGCTGTTCCAGCCCAGAGGCGCCCGGCGATCCCAGCTGTCCTCGACCTGTTTGAAGCCCGGCACACCCTTCGCAGCGATCGTCGCCAGGGGCCCGGCGCCGAGGGCGTTGACCCGGATCTGGTAGCGGCCGAGATCGCGCGCGAGGTAGCGGACGATCGATTCGAGCGCTGCCTTGGATACGCCCATCCAGTCATAGGAGGGCCAGGCCTGGGTGCTGTTGTCGAAGTCAAGGGTGACGACGGCGCCGCCATGTTCCTTCATCAGCGGGAGCAGGCCGACCGTGAGTTCCTTCAACGAGAAGGCACTGGTCCGGTAAGCGGTCATCGCGCTCTCCCAGGGAGTGTTGAGGAAGTTGCCGCCCAGCGCATCCGCCGGCGCGAAGGCGATCGCGTGCACGATCCCATCCAGCCTGCCCCAACGCTTGAGAAGGTCGTCGCGCACCGCGGCGATATCCTCCGGCCGATTGACATCGAGCTCGAGGATGTCCGGCACGGGCCGCAGGCGTTTGGCCGACATCTCCGTGATGTTGCGGACCCGGCCGAAGCTCGTGAGGATCACCTCGGCGCCCTCCTTTTGCGCCGTGTCCGCGATGGCGAACGCGATCGAAGCGCGCGTCAGGACTCCCGTCACCAGGAGCCGTTTGCCGGCCAGAAGGTTTCCCATATGTCCTCCCGATAGGTTAGGGCGTCGGGGACCGCGACTCACCGCTCTCGGCCGGCAATGAGGTGCGGGACCAGTCGCTCCACGAGCCCGGGTAGAGCCGCGCCGGGTCGAGCCCGGCGACTGCCATGGCCAGCAGGTCGACGCAGGCGCTGACGCCCGAGCCGCAGTAGACGACCACCTCCGGCCCTGTCCCGACACCCACTTCCTCGTACTGGCGGCGCAGCGCGGCAGGTTCGCGGAAGCGCCAATCCTCGCGCAGGTTCATCCGCCACGGAACATTGCGGGCACCCGGGATGTGGCCCGCCCGGGGGTCGATAGGCTCTGACTCGCCGGTGAACCTCTCGTGAGCACGGGCGTCGATCAGGAGGGCGCCTCCCCGTGTGACCCGGTCCCGGTCGACCACCATGCCGGCGTCCGGCGTCGCCGCGCTGAAATTCCCCAGCGCCGGTCGGATCGGGGCGCCTGTTTCAAGCTCCCCCCGCCAGGCCTGCAG
This sequence comes from uncultured bacterium, assembly GCA_964194225.1. Lineage (GTDB taxonomy): Bacteria > Chloroflexota > Dormibacteria > Dormibacterales > Dormibacteraceae > CAXMLP01. The sequence goes on from CAXMLP010000309.1 coordinate 4,449, forward strand.
CCCGCCGTCCAAAACTGCCTGCTGCCCGTGCCCGTGGTAACGCAGGAGCCACCATAGGCGCGCCGCGCTGAATCCACCCTGGTCGTCGTAGACCACGACACGGGAGCTGCCATTGACCCCTGCGGCGCGCATCGCCGCCTCGAATTGTTCCACTGGCGGAAGTGGGTGGCGACCCGGCCCGGTGGACCCGGTGATGTCCATCTCCAGATCCACGAAGACCGCACCGGGGATGTGGCCCGCCTGAAAGGCCTCGCGGCCGGAGCGGCCGTCGAGATACCAGCGCAGGTCGATGACGCAAAGTTCAGGCTCTGCTTGGTGGCTGCGCAGCCAGGCGGCGCTGACCAGCGGTCCGAATGCCGCGCTCTTCAACCCCTCGCTCACGGGGCGAATTCTTTCAGACTGGATCAGAGATGCCCTGGCAACCCCGCTTCGGGCCCACCTGGCTCGGCCCGAACCGGGTTCGCTTCCGGATCTGGGCGCCGACTACGGAAGGCGCGGAATTGCTGCTGAACGGCGGCACCGTCCGCCTTCGCCGCAACCCTGATGGCAGTCACAGCGCCGTCGTTGATGGAGTGCCGTCGCATTCGCGTTATCAATACCGGCTGGACGGCGACGGGCCCTTCCCCGACCCCTGGTCGCGCTGGCAGCCCGACGGGGTGCACGGAGCGAGCGGTCTGCTGCCGGCGGCGGCGGCTGCGCCGCGGCACCTTGCGGTTCCCCGGAGCCTCGCCCAGGCCACCTACGAGATGCACGTCGGCACCTTCAGCCCGGCCGGCGACTACGGGGGTGCCGCCGCTCGTCTGCGGGCACTCCGGCGTTTGGGGGTGGACACCATCCAGCTGATGCCGATCGCCGAATTCGCCGGCCGTTGGAACTGGGGTTACGACGGGGCCTACTTCTACGCCCCGACGCGGGCCTACGGTACGCCCACCCAGCTCAGCAACTTCATCGCCCGAGCCCACCGGGAAGGACTGGCAGTGATCCTGGACACGGTCTTCAATCACCTCGGACCGGACGGAGCCTACATCCACCGATTCGCTCCAACCTTTTTCACCGACCACCATCAGACGCCCTGGGGCGGGGCCATCGACTACGCGCGTCCGCAGGTCCGGCAGACAGTGCTGGATGCGGCACAGTGGTGGATCGGGCATTACGGCTTCGACGGGCTCCGCCTCGACGCCACCCATGCGATCCACGACAGCAGTGAACGCCACATCCTGGCCGACATCGGGGTCGCCGCGCGCCGAGCCTTCCGCGGCGCCTACGTGGTCGCCGAGGACCACCGCAACGAGGCGCGCCTGATCACCGCGGAGCGCCTCGATGCGATCCTCGCGGACGACTTCCACCACGCGCTCAGGGTCACGTTGACCGGTGAGCAGGACGGTTACTTTTCGGACTACCGCGGTGGTGCCGAGGAGATCGCGCTGTCGATCCGCGACGGCTGGATACATCAGGGGCAGCGAACCGGCCACGCCGGGCCAGGGACGGTCACAAAGGGCCTTCCGGCGGCGGCCTTCGTCTTCTGCACAGAGAACCACGACCAGGTCGGCAACCGAGCCCGGGGCCTCCACCTCGCCGGGCTGGTAAGCCCCGCCGAATATCGGGTCGCAGCCGCCCTCCTCATGCTCAGTCCCGAGCGCGTGATGCTCTTTCAGGGCCAGGAATTCGGCAGCCAGGGCCATTTCTTCTACTTCACCGACCACCATGCCGACCTGGGTCGCCAGGTGACCGAGGGAAGGCGACGGGAGTTCCGGCACTTCAGGGAGTTCAGCGAGCACCCGGAGCTGATCCCCGACCCCCAGGCTCCCGACACCTTCGAGCGATCTCGGCTTGACTGGAGCGAGGCTCGCCGCAATACGCCGGTGGCGCGCCTTTACCGCCGGCTCTTCGAGCTCCGCCTCGCGGACCCCGTTCTCAGACGGCCCGACCGAGGCCGGACGAGGACCTGGACCGAGGGCAGCCTCGTCTACGTCGAAAGGACCTCGGGGCGCCGCCGGCGACTTCTCGCCGCGACCCTGACCGGCGAGACCGGGGCAACCCCACCGCCGGGCAGGATTCTCTTTCACACCGAGGAGCGTCGCTTCGGCGGCGATGGCCGACCGAACCTGGACCGCCCCTGTGCCGTGCTGGTCGAAGGCTGACCGCCGGCGCATTTAGACTCAGCCGGATGCACAAAGGTGCGCTCACAGTGATCGCCGGGCCGATGTTCTCGAACAAGAGCGGCGAGCTGCTTCGCCTGGCGACGGTGCACCGCATCGCCGGCCGCCGGGTGGGCCTGTTCAAGCACTCGCTCGACACCCGGTACGACGGCGTCGACCATATCTCCACTCACGGCGGACTTTCAGCCGAGGCCGAGCCGGTGGCAACCTCCGCCAGCATCGGGCTGCTGGCCTCCAGCTACGACGCGATCGCCATTGACGAGGCACAGTTCTTCGATGACGCCCTGACCGACGTCTGCGCCAGGGCGGTCGACGACGGGTTGATCGTCTTCGTGGCCGGACTTGATCGAAATTTCAAGGGCGAGCCGTTCGGTCCCATGCCTGCCCTGATGGCGATGGCTGACGACGTGATGAAGCTGCGCGCGGTCTGCATGAGGTGCCGTTCGCTGGACGCCTCGATGACACAGAGACTGATCGATGGAAGACCTGCTTCGAGAAACAGCCCGATCATCCAGATTGGTGCGGCGGAGGCCTACGAGGCGCGCTGTCGGAACTGTCACGAGCTGCCCGATTGACCTCGCCAGGGTGCGCGTGACCATGGTGAGCGACCCGCGTGTCGTGGCAGAAGTGGACCGCCTGCGCACCCCGTAGCTGGATGCGACGGAGGCTCTCCCGCCACGCCACCGGATCGGCCGCCTGGCCGCCCGCGCGCTCGACCGGGAAAGTCTCGAACCCCTCGAAGATGTCAACCGTGTAGGCGGCGTCGCCGATGAACAGCTGCTCCCCAGCTGGGCCGGCGACGATGACCGACTGGTGACCGGTGGTATGGCCCGGAGTGGGGATGGTCCGCACACCAGGCGCGATTTCGGCCTCGCCGTCGAGGAGCTCGAATCGCGCGCCGGTGAAGTCGAACCACTGGCTCGTGAGGGTTTCCTCGCGGCGTCCTCGCTCCAGCTCAGCGCGCTGGACATAGAACGGAGCGTGCCGGAACACGGCGTTCTGACCGCAGTGATCCCAATGCAGATGAGTGTTGACCACCATCGTCACATCCCCCGGTGCTAGGTCGTGTTCGGCCAGCGCCTCGGTCATGGCCCGGTTGACGATGTCCCAATACCTGATGATCCCGGCCGGTGGGTCGCCGATTCCCGTGTCCACCAGGATGGCCCCGGCGGTCGGGTGCTTGATGACGAAGCCGTGAACCGGAACGTCGAAGGGGCGCCGCTTCGAGTTCACCCGGCCGAGATGGAGGCGGATGATCTCCATCGAGGAGGATTAGCGGGACTAACCGCCCAGCGCGCCGGCGATGGCAAGGAAGGTGAAGAGCGCGGCCAGGTAGCCGATCGAATAGGCGAAGAGAGGCCCGGTCCAGCGTCGCCCGCGCAGGTCGAGCACCGAGACCACCACGAAGCCGGCCCCGAGGAGCGCTGCCGGGCCAAGGTAGAGCCAGCCGACGTCACCGGTGAAGAAGGGCACAAGGCTGATCAGGGCCGTGGCAACCGCATAGGCAACGCTCTGCCGTTTGGTGGAAGCGGCGGATGCCACGACCGGCATCATTGGCACGCCGGCCGCGCGATAGTCGCGGGCGATGAGCTGGGCGAGTGCCCAGAAATGGGGCGGGGTCCAGAGGAAGATGACCAGGAACAGGGAGATCGCCGTCAGGTCCAATCCGCCGGTCGCGGCGGCCCAGCCGACCAGCGGGGGAATGGCGCCGGCAGCACCCCCGATCACGATGTTCTGCGGGGTTGAGCGCTTCAGCCAGATGGTGTACACGAAAACGTAGATCAGGGTGGCCAGGATGGCGAGGGAGGCGGCGACCAGGTTCGTCCCGGCGGCGAGCACCAGGAACGCGACCAGGTTGAAGCCGATCCCCATCACGAGGGCGTGCCAGGCCGGGATCCGGCCATCCGGGATCGGCCGGCTGCGTGTCCGGGACATCAGGGAATCGATGTCGCGGTCGTACCAGCAGTTGATCGAATGAGCTCCCCCCGCCGCCAGCGCACCACCGACAACCACCGCCGCGGCAGCCAGCAGGTGGGGACGGCCGTGGGCGGCGGCCACCATCGCGGCGAGGGCGGTCGCCACCAGCAGACCGACGATGCTGGGCTTGGTGAGGCTGACGTAGTCGGCAAGCAGCCGCCGAGCCGTGACCGACGACGGCGCGACCTCCATGGTGCTCATGCCGGCCGCCGCTCCAGCGCCGCAATTCGCGGCTCCTCCCGACCTGGCTCGGTCTGCGGCAAGCCGACGAGCAGGGCCAGCGCCACCACGCCGGCCCAGACCGCGGTGGCGAGCGCCAGATGGGAACCCTGGAGCAGGGCGACGTCGGCGCTCACAGCGACGAAGGCGCCCAGCATCACCTGAATGAGCAGCAGCGCCAGCGTCAGCGAGGCCACCCAGCGCACCTGCCGGTTCCCGCGATGCCGACGCAGCGCCATGGACAGCACGTGCAGCAGGAGAAGGGAGACAGCGCCAACTGTTAGCCGGTGGAGCATCGCGTAGGCGGCGGGGCCGTGGAAGTCGAACGCGAACCCGCTACCGCATAGAGGCCAGGACTTGCACACATCATCGGCGTGCGAGGCGACCACCGAGCTGCCCGTGACCAACATCAGGTAGGTCAGGAGGGCCGCCGTGATCGCCAGCCGGCGCAAGCCCGTGGCGGGCGAGATCCCCGCCGGCGGGCCGGCGATTATGACTATCGAGATCATCAGCCCAAGGATGATCAGCGCCAGGGCCAGGTGCACCATCACCAGCACCGGCGCCAGAAGGGTGTGCACGACCTGCCAGCCGAGGAGGCCCTCGGCCAGCACGGTGGCGAGCGTGGCCCAGGTCAACCAGGTGAGCGGCGTCCTGCGCCGGCCATTGAGCCAGAGCCCGGCGACCAGGGTGAGGATCACCAGAAGCCCGAAGAGGGCGCCATTGGCGCGATGGCTGTACTCGATGATCGCATGCAGGTCGGCAGGCGGATAGGGCTGGCCGTAGCAGGTCGGCCAATCGGGACAGCCCAGGCCAGAGCCCGAGACACGAACCAACCCGCCGAGGGTGATCTGGAGGTATCCCGAGATGGCGGTAACCGCCGCAAGCAGGCGAAAACGCCCGGTCGTCAGCACAGGGCCAAGTTTACGGGGAACGCTCTGGGGCGCCCTGCCCTGGCCTCGCGTAGCGGGCCTGAATCCGATCGATGTAGCCGGCGCAGAGGTCCGCGATGGCGGCGCTCTCGATCTCGAGAACGTTCTCCGCGTTCATCTCACCGCTGTGGGAGAGGTTGTAGCTGCCAACGAACGTGGTGTCGTCCGCCACGGTCATCTTCGCGTGCATGAAGTCGTGGACCGAACCTACCTGGTAGGGGGTCGATACCTTGCCCGCGAAACGGTGGGTCGCCACGACGGCCTGGAACGCTGCCAGCTTCCAGGCTGACAGCGGGTTTGCGGACCATTGGTGGCGGACCTCGGCCATCTGGGTGCTGTCGTAGATCCCCCCGACGTCAACCTGGCCAGCTTTCACAATCTCCGCCAAGGTCCCCAGGACGGGGCCCGAGGTCAGCACCGGAGAGGCGATCCGGATCCGGCGGGCGGCGCTTGCCATGCGCTGCGCGATCTCGTGCGACATCTTCTGGCCACGGCCCGGCGAGAAGAAGGGCCGCAGCCGCGTCCCCGGCAGCTCAACCCAATCCGGGGTGAATTTGCCGGAGGCAGCCACCCGACGGGTGCTCCAGAGTTCCTCGAAATCCTGGCGGAACCAGCCTGCCAGGCCGGTTGACTGCACCCTCACCAGCACGTTCTCCTCGCGTGTCCAGGAGTCGGTAGTCCAGTTCGTGGAGCCGGTCCAGACCGCCGAGCCATCGCGCACGACGTATTTGTGGTGCATCAGATCGGGAACGCCACTCACCGGCTCAAAGGGCACGCCGAATTGTTTGAGGAGGTCCCAGTCCACCGCACTCGGCGGCGGCAGCGGCCGCGGTTTGGGGTGATCCTGGTTGAAGACCAACCGTACGGCCACGCCCCGCGCGACGGCCGAGCGCACGGCGTCGAGCAGCGTCCGCGCCGCTTCCCCCTCAAGCCGGAGGTCGTAGATGGCGATCTCCAGCGTGGCTGTCGCACCGGCGATGAAATTCGCGAGCATGTCGGCAACCGAAGCCGCGGTCTGGCGGCCGTCTTCCAGGAAGGCGAATTCGACCGGCTCGCCGACCGGGTCTGCGCTATTGAGCGTGGTCTGAGTCGGGCGCGCCGACGGGTTCAGGAGTGCGGCGGGTCGCCATCTCGGCCGCCTCGTCGGGGTCGTCGGTCACCTTCACAAGGTCCAGGTCCTCGCTCGCAAGGTAGGCGTTGGGGAGTCCCTCCTCCCGGATCCAGGCCAATAACCCCTTCCAGTAGGAGCTGCCGAAGAGGATCACCGGAAAGTGCTCTATCTTCCCCGTCTGCGCCAGCGTGAGCGATTCGAAGAGCTCGTCGAGCGTCCCGAATCCACCCGGAAAGATGATGAATCCGCGGGCGTACTTGACGAACATGACCTTGCGCGCGAAGAAGTAGCGGAACTCGACACCCAGAGTCACGTAGTCGTTCACCCGCTGCTCGTTGGGGAGCTCGATATTGCAGCCGACGGAAACACCACCGGCCTCCTTGGCACCCTTATTGGCCGCCTCCATGATCCCTGGGCCGCCGCCCGTGATCACCGAGAAGCCCCGTTCCACCAGGGCCGCCCCACACCGCTCGGCGGCGGCGTAGTAGGGGTGCTGGCGCGGAGTGCGGGCGGAGCCGAAGATGCTGACGCAGGGGCCCAGGCCGGAGAGGGCGTCGAACCCCTCCACGAATTCGCTGAGGATGCGGAAGGTCCGCCACGGATCCGAGTGGTAGAGCATCTGATCCAGGGCGCCGCGGTCGAGCAGGGACTTGTCGGCGAGCGGCTTGGAGCGTGGGACCAGCAGCCGGCCGGCGCGACGGCGATCACTCATTGGGTTCACCCCATCGTAGTCGGACAGGCCGGCGCGGCCGGCCGCCGGCTACTGCGCGGGGCTGATCGTCCGAGGGTTGGCGCGGGGTCGGGCCGTGCTGCGCTTGACGATCTCGGGGCGGCGATGCTCGGGCCGCGCCGCAGCTCTTTCGCCAAGCGCGGCGGCACCCGGCTCGGGCAGCTTGAGCACGACTCGCTCCTCCGCCCCAATGGCCGGATCGGCGATCCGAACAGGCGCGGGTCGCTCTGCCCCAGCGGTCAGCCTGTCGTCGGGCAGCACCAGCAGCTTGTCGAGGCTGGTGCGCAGCTCCTTCAGCTCATGCTCGAGCTCGTGAACCCGCGTCCGATGGCGAAGGTGCTGGCGCAGATGGTGGAGGCGAGCAGGCAGGTGGTAGAGATACCCTGCGGCCAGGCCCGCGAGGAGCGGGATGATACCGACGATCCAAAGGCTCACCCCACGCGCGGTCCAATCGAGAACCGGGCCGCTAGCCCCCGGGATGCGCCAGTGAACGCTCACCGGAGCCACGTTGCTGAAAATGAATACCGCACCGGCCAGCCCGGCGGCCAGTCCGCCGCCGAAAGCCGCCGCGCGGAGGAGACGGTGCCAGCGCGTCGAAAATTCCATTGCGCCGGGGACATTACGCTAGTTGGACGCCGTTGCCAATGCAGTTTGGTGTAGCAATTTTCGCAACCGACCGCTCAATTTCCGTGGCTGAGCTTGTTCCAGCCGTGGAGGATCGCGGTTTCGAATCCTTCTGGGTGCCGGAACACACTCACATCCCCGCCAGCCGGGACTCCCCCTGGCCGGGCGGCGGCGAGCTGCCCGAACATTATTGGCGAACCCTGGACCCCTTCGTGGCCCTGACGGTCGCCGCCCAACAGAGCAGCCGCCTCCGGCTGGGTTTCGGCATCCTGCTGCTGGTGGAACGGGACCCGATCATCACGGCGAAAGCGGTGGCCAGCCTCGACCTCATCTCCAACGGCCGCGTCATCTTCGGCGTCGGAGGTGGCTGGAATCGCGAGGAGATGGCAAACCACGGCACCGATCCCCGGTCGCGCTGGCGACTGCTCCGTGAACGCGTCAAGGCTGTGCGTCAGATCTGGACGGAGCCCGAGCCGGAGTTCCACGGTGAGTTCGTCAATTTCGACCCGATCCGGTCCTGGCCGAAGCCCATCCAGGTCCGGCTGCCGATTTACGTCGGCGGCAATGCGGAGAACACCCTCCGCCGCGTAATCGAGTACGGGGACGGTTGGATCCCGAATGCCGGCCGTTCCCAGCTCGCCGATCAGATCCCCGAATTTCGCCGCCTCTGCGAGGAATCGGGCCGCGGCCACCTCCCAGTGACCGTCTACGGCTCTCGGCAGACACGCGAGGAGGTTGCGCAGTACGAGGCCATGGGCGTCGACCGGATCGTCTTCTGGCTGCCCTCCGCCCCCCGCGACGAGGCTCTGGCCGCGCTCGATAGGATCGCCGAACTGGCCCGCTGAGCCGGGCGAGGTCAGCCAGGCGAGATCAGCCGGCGTCGGCCGCCCGCGTCAGGAAGGCTTCGACCAGCCGCCGGGCGAGGCTGAACCGGCCGGGCAATTCTGGCAGATCGTCCCGACCAAACCATCCGGCATCGAGGATTTCGGAATCCTGAACCCGGATTTCGCCCGATCGATGATGCGCAGTGAAGCCGACCATGAGCTGGCTGGGAAAGGGCCAGGGCTGGCTGCCAAAGTAGGCGATCCTCTCGATGGCGACCCCGGTCTCCTCGAGGACCTCGCGCGCAACCGCCTCCTCCAGCGATTCACCCGGTTCGACGAACCCGGCCAGGCAGCTGTAAAACGGTCCCCGGAAGAGCCTGTTGCGAGCCAGCAGGATGGTGCCCTCCCGCTCGACGAGCATGATCACCGCCGGGTTGATACGGGGGAAGTAGGTGGCGCCGCAGGCCGGGCAGCCCCGCGCCCGCTCGCCGGCCACAAGGTCCGTCGCAGTGCCGCAGCGACCGCAGAACGCATGATTGAGGTACCACTCGATGGCTTGGAATGCCCGACCTGCCACACCGTGAACTGGCTCCTCCAGGTGCCCAAACAGCTCACGCAGACCGGCCAGCGCAAACCCCGGCGGCGGGACCGGCTCAGAACCTACTAGGGGGATCGCGAAGCAGGGCAGCTCACCCAGCCGCCCCAGGTAGATGTGGGCCTGCGCGTCCGACAGCGCTGAGGCGACCTCGCCGAAGGTGGCCGGGTCGGCGCGGTCCGCCCCGCGCCGAATCAACAGCTTCCCTTCGTGGAAAGCGAAGACCAGCGCCTGTGGCGAGGGGTTCGCCTCCAGGTCGATCTCGGCGGTGAAGCTCACTACCGCCGGCCGTTCAGGCTCGCGTGCTGCTCGCGACGGGGCTGACCGCGGGCGGTGCGGGCGGCAGGCCGGTCACCGCGAGAATCTCCGCCTCGTCGAGCGAATCGCTCTCCAGCAGCTGATGGGCGAGGCGATCGAGGCGTTCGCGGTTGGCGAGGAGCAGCCGCTTGGACTCGGAAAAACACTCCTCGGCGATCCGCTTCATCTCGTCATCGATCATCTTTGCAGTGGCCTCGCTGTAGGGACGCTGCGCGCCAAATGGACTCGCCGCATCGTCGGAGGAATAGTTGAGCGGACCGATCTTCGGGCTCATCCCCCACCTCACGACCATCTCGTGGGCAAGACGCGTCACCTGCTGGAGATCGTTCTCGGCGCCGGTCGTCACCACGCCGTAGACGAGGCTCTCGGCAGCCCGACCGCCGAGCGCACCGATGATGCGCGCTCGCAGGTAATCCTCCCCGTAGTTGAAACGATCGTCGATCGGACTCTGGACGGTCACGCCCAGAGCCATTCCTCGCGGGATGATCGTCACTTTTCGGACAGGGTCGGCGCCCGGCACCAGAAGCCCGAGCAGAGCGTGTCCGGATTCGTGGTAGGCGATCTTCTCGCGATCGAGATCCGAAAGCAGGACATTGCGCTCCGGTCCGAGCAGCGTTTTTTCGATCGAATTGGTGAAGTCATCCATCGTGACCGCGGGTTCCCCGCGCCGGGCCGCGGTCAAGGCAGCCTCGTTGACGAGGTTGCGAAGGTCGGCCCCCACCGAGCCTGGCGTCTGGCCGGCGATCAGGTCGAGGTCCACGTCAGGCCCGAGGGGCACGTTGCGGGTGTGGATGCGGAGGATGGCGGCCCGGCCCCGCCGGTCGGGCGGCTGCACCATCACCCGGCGGTCGAAGCGGCCCGGCCGGAGAAGCGCCTGGTCAAGGACGTCGGCCCGGTTGGTTGCGGCGAGGACGATCACGCCCTCTCGAGTATCGAACCCGTCCATCTCGGTCAGGATCTGGTTCAGGGTCTGCTCCTGCT
>CAXMLP010000310.1:0-7697 GCA_964194225.1 uncultured bacterium
GCTTCTACACGGAGTGGCAGGCGGCCAACGCCGAGATCATGGCTCGGGCCGGCGAGATCAAGCTGCCCTTCCTGGCAACCCATGGCAGCGACGACCGCATCATCGACCCCCTGGCGACCGAGGAATTCGTCAAGCGTTCGGCCTCACCCGCGAAGCAGCTGAAGATCTATCCCGGTGCGTACCACGAACCGTACAACGACATCAATCGGGAGGAGGTTTTCGCGGACCTGGCTGGCTGGCTGGCCGGCTGAAGCCTGGTTCGACCAGGGTCATGAGGCTTGTCCTCCAGCGTGTGCGACGGGCCAGGGTCACCTGGGACTCGGGCAAGAGCGAGATCGGGCCAGGTGTGGTCGTCCTGGTCGGCGTCGGCCCGGCGGACGACGCGGCGACCGTTGATCGAGCCGCCGACAGGATCACCCATCTCAGGATCTTTGAGGATGCTGAAGGTAAGACCAATCTCAGCCTGCTCGACGTCGGCGGTGCAGCTCTGGTCATCTCTCAGTTCACCCTCTATGCAGATGTCAGCCGCGGTCGCCGGCCAGGGTTCAGCGGAGCCGCGGCACCGGGCCTCGCCGAGGGCATCTACGGGGATCTGATCGTCGCTCTGCAGCGGCGGCAGGTCCCGGTCGCCACCGGCAGCTTCGGCGCCGAGATGGAGGTGGAGCTCGTCAATCAGGGGCCGTTCACGCTTGTGATGGACACCGACACCCTCTCTCGGTGATAGCGACCGACCGGCGTTCCCACCTCCTCGCCTACGGCGCCTTCGCCCTCCTCGCTCTGATCTGGGGTTTCAGCTACATCCTCATCAAGATCGGAGTGACTGCCATGCCCGCGACCGAGGTGGTGCTGATCCGTGTCGGCAGCGGCGCGGTCGCGCTTCTGGCGGTATTTGGAATTCTGCGCCGCAGCCCGTTGGTGCCCGAGCTACGGGCCAAGCTGCCCGGGTTCGCGCTGATGGCGCTGACCTCCAGCATCCTTCCCTTCCTAACGATCACCTGGGGCCAGTTTTACATCAGCACCGGGCTGGCCAGCATCCTCAATGCGACGACTCCACTCTGGACCGCCATCCTCGCCTACTGGGTCACCCCGGGCGAGCGTCCATCCCGCATCAATTACCTGGGAGTCGGGACCGGCTTCATCGGCACCGGCATCCTGATCGGCCCGCAGCTGGTGCGCGACCCATTCCATGCCAGCGCCCTGGCCAGTCTGGCGGTGCTGGTCGGGGCGGCCAGTTATGCCGTCGCGGCAGTCGGCCAGAGGAGTTTGCTAAGGGGGGTCAATCCGCTCGACGCAAGCCTTTGGCAGCTGCTCCTGAGCACTGTCGCGATGCTCGTGATCGCCGCGCCGGCACTCCCCTCGGCGCACCCCAGCCTCTACGCCTTCGGGGCAGTCCTGCTGCTAGGCGTGGCCGGCTCCGCGCTCGCCTACATCCTTTACTACTACCTCCTCAACTCTCTTGGAGCCACGCGCGGCTCCTCGGTCACCTTCGTGATACCGATTACCGCCGTGTTCTGGGGCGCATTGATATTCAATGAACGCCTGGCTCTGCAAGCATGGATTGGAATGGCGGTGATTCTCTGCGGTGTCTTCCTGACCAGCCTCCGCCACACCCAGCGGGTGCCTGCGCTGGCGAAGGCGGGGGAGTCTTCAGGATGAACGCCGATCTGGATTTCGCGGCCGCTCACCTGGAGCCGATCCGGGAAGCCGCCGTGCGCATCGCGCCTTACGTTCGCCGCACACCATCCCTCGGCACCGATCTCGACCCCTTGCTCGTCCTCAAGCCCGAGTGTTTCCAGGTGACCGGCTCCTTCAAGGCTCGGGGCGCCTTCAACGCCGTCCTCTCCCTGCCTGTGGGCACCACCGGGGTTGTGACGGCGAGCTCGGGCAACCACGCCCAGGCGGTGGCGCTGGCCGCGCGGACCGCCGGCCTCAAAGCTCTGATCCTGATCCCCGAAGGCGCCAACCCGGCCAAGATCGAAGCCACCCGCGGTTATGGGGCCGAGGTGCTCACGAAGGGCATCACCTTCGCAAATCGCGATGAGCGGCTGATCCAGGCCGTCCGGGACTCCGGATACGCGCTGGTCCATCCCTATGACGACTGGGCGGTCATCCACGGCCAGGGGACAGGTGCCCTGGAGTTGATCGAGGACGTCCCCGACCTCGAGCTGATCGCCTGCCCTGTCGGCGGTGGCGGGCAGATCGCCGGTTGGGCGCTCGCCGCCAAGGCATTGAACCCGGCAATCAGGATCATCGGCGTCGAGCCGGCGGCTGCGGACGACGCTTTCCGCTCGTTTCAGTCGCGCCGTCGAGAGAGGCTTGACGAACCCCCCACCACGATGGCGGACGGGGTGAAGACGTTGAGCATCGGGGTCCGCAATTTCGAGGTGCTGATTGAACGGCGGCTGATGGATGACGTCGTAACGGTCAGCGAGGAGGAACTGGCCGAGGCGGTGGTCGCGGCGTGGCTTCGCTGCAAGCTGGCGCTGGAACCGACGGGGGCCCTGACCCTAGCCGCCTTCCTTGCCGGCAAGCTGGCTGGCAAGGGGCGAAAGGGTCTCGTCCTGAGCGGCGGTAACGCCGACCCGCAGCTCATCGCTAGGCTGTTGACCAGCTGAAATGATCCCGGTCAAAGAAGTCATGACGACGAAGGTGATCACGATCGACCAGGATCTCGGCGTGGGCGAGGTGGCCGACCTGCTCACCCGGTCCCACATCACGGGCGCCCCGGTCGTCGACGGCGACGGCCACGTCGTGGGCATCGTCTCCGAGATCGACGTAGTCTCCAAGCGCGGCGCGAAGGTGTCGGACATCATGAGCCGCCACGTGATCTCGATTGGTGAGGACAGCAGCATCGAGCAGGCCGCCCGGCTGCTCGCCGATCAGCGAATCCGCCGCCTGCCGGTCATGGCACAGGGCAGGATGGTGGGTTTGCTCAGCCGTTCTGACATCCTCGAATTCTTTGCCCACAGCCATTGGACCTGCGGCGCCTGCGGGCAGAGCTATCGCGGACTTGAGGCGCCGCCCGTCTGCGACCACTGCCAGGGCCGGGAATTCGCGCTCGAGCGGGGCTCAGCCCCGGGCACCTGACCCTGCCCAGACTGAGCCGCAAGGCAGACAGCTTCACCGAGAGCGTCATCCGGGAGATGACGCGCCTCAACCTCGCTCTGAACGGTCCCGAGCGTGCGGTCAACTTCGCCCAGGGGTTTCCGGATTTTCCGCCGAGCGCGGCCATCATCCAGGCCGCCAAGGACGCGCTCGACCAGGGTTTCAACCAATACGCGACCACCTGGGGCGCTCCCCAGCTGCGGGTGGCGATCGCCGGTCGGCAATCCTCGGCCTGGGGGAGGGAGATCGATCCCGAGCGCGAGGTGACGGTGGCGTGCGGGGCGACCGAGGCGATGATCGCCGCAATGCTTGCGATCGTGGACCCTGGGGACGAGGTGATCGTGTTCGAGCCGTTCTATGAGAACTACGGGCCCGACTGCATCCTCAGCGGCGCCGTGCCGCGCTTCGTGGCCCTCCGTGCTCCGGATTGGAGCTTCGACCCGGACGAGCTGCGGGCTGCCTTCGGGCCGCGCACCCGGGCGATTGTGGTCAACACACCTCACAACCCCACCGGCAAGGTCTTCTCGAGGGAGGAGCTGGAGCTGATCGCGAGTTTGTGCCGCGAGCACTCGGCGATCGCCATAACTGACGAGATCTATGAGCACCTCGTTTACCGCGGCGAGCACATTTCCATGGCCACTCTGCCCGATATGGCGGAACGTGCAGTGACCATCAGCGGCGCCTCGAAGACCTTCAGCGTCACTGGCTGGCGGGTGGGTTGGCTGATCGCGCCACCCGCGCTTAGCGACGGGATTCGCAAGGTCCACGATTTCCTCACCGTGGGTGCGGCTCACCCTCTCCAGGTCGCGGTGGCCGTGGCGCTCGGCTTTCCACAGTCCTTCTACGACGCCCTGCTCGAGGAATACACCGAGCGGCGGAACCGGATGACGGCGGGCCTGGTGGAGATCGGCTTTGACGTGCGGCCTCCCGACGGCGCCTATTACGTCATGGCGGGCATCGAAGCATTCGGGTTTCCCGACGACGTCTCCTTCGCCCGCCACCTCATCGACACTGTGGCCGTGGCCACCGTTCCCGCCTCGAGCTTCTACCACGACCCCGGGCTGGGCCGACACCAGGTCCGGTTCAGCTTTCCCAAACGGATGGCAACCCTGGAGACGGGCCTTAACGCGTTGCGAGCGCTGCCCCACCCCTCTTAACAGGGGAGGTGGTTCGGCGCACCCACCAGCTCTAACCTGCGACGGCAATGAGGTTCGGTTCGCGCTTCCTCCACCCGATGGTCTGGCTCGTCACCGGCGAGGTGCTGGTCCTGGCCCTGCTTCTCGGCTTTTCCTGGCACCTTTTCCTCTCGCAGCGCAACCACCCGGAGGCTGTCCCGAGCTGGCCAATTGTGGCCCCGGGGGCCGATCGGCGAAGTCCGGTCCCAGCTCGCGTGACGCCGGCGCCGGCGGTGACCGCGCCGAGCCCGCCGCCCCACTCCGGACCTGCGGCTCGTGTTCCCGCCGTGGATTTGGCACGTCTCAACCGTGATGGAGCTGCGCTGGAGCAGGCGCAGGCGTCGGTGGTCTCGCGGCTGACGGCCGCCCTCCGCGCCTACCTCGAACGGGTTGTGCTGCCGGCGGTGCTCCGAGCTGAGAGAGCGAGCACGGCCACCAGCCCGGCCACGACGCAGAGCACAGCGGCCAGCAGGAAGATCCCGTGATACTCGGCCACCAGTGCCTGCGTCACGCGCGCCTCGTAGGCGAGCTTCTGCGCCGCAAAGTCGGGCGATCCCGGGATGAGTCGAAGGGGCGGCCCAGCATTGAAGAGCTCATAGAAGCGCTGAAGGCCAAAGGCCGAAAGCGCCGCCAGTCCCACCAGCATGCCGAGGGTTCGCACCAGGACGACAAGGCTTGCCGCCAGACCATGGCGCCGCCTATCCGCGACCTCGAGGACCGCCGCCGCAAGAGGTGTGATCACGAGCCCGAATCCCAACCCCGTCAGCGCCAGAACCGCCTCCGCCTCCCCCACCGGGCCGAGCCGCCGGAGGAGCTCATGCGTATCCCAGGTCGACATGAGAAGAAAGCCAACCGTCGCAGCGCCGAGCCCGAGAGCAGCGGTGAGCCGGCCGCCCAGAAAGCGGGTGGCCCAACCCCCCGCCAGCGCACCGACCGGCAGCGCGATCATGAATCGAGAGAGGAGCACGGCGGAGCCGAGCTGGTCCAGGTTGAACACTCCCCGCGCCATGATTGGGATGTCGACAAGAGCCACCATCAACCCTCCCCCGACAAGCAGGTTGGCCAGGGATGAGCCGAGCAGTTGCCGGCTGCCGAGCAACTCTCGCGGGATCACCGGGCTCAGCACCGCGACCTGCCGGTAGCCCCAGATGGCCAGCGCCAGCAGCGCTCCCAGTCCGGCCGGGAGGAAGTTGGCACCGACCAGGCCATGGCCCGGGTTGTCGGGGTAGAGGGCCAGGACCAGCAGTGCCAGTCCGGCGCCGAGCAAGAGCGCCCCCAGCCAGTCCACCCTCGCGGGTGGCTCCGGGTCGGCCGCGGGTGCGATGGCCGCCGAGCGCCGGCTGGCGACGTGAAACCCGATGCCGCAAGCAAGCGCGAGGGGCAGGTTCAACCAGAACACCACTCGCCAGCCACCGTAGGCGGCGCCGAGGGCGGCCAGTCCCGCCCCGTAAAGTGGCCCCACGACGCTCCCTGTTTCCTGGATCGCCGCAACGACCCCGATCGCGATCGCTCGGCGCGGTGGCTGGAAGTGATCGGCGGCGAGCGCCAGTGCCACCGGCACCATCGCACCGCCGCCCAGCCCCTGGAGGACCCGGCCCGCCACCAGCCACGGCAGTCCGAACCATCCGTAGGGCGGCTCGCCGCTGAAGCCCGCTGAAGCGGTGATCAGAGAGCCGGCGGCAAACACCGCAAGGGCGGCGGCGTAGGCGCGGCCCCTGCCGTGAATGTCGGAGGCGAGGCCGATCAACGGCATCACCACGATGTAGCCGGCGAGGAAGCCCGAGACGATGGGGGTTGCCTGTTCGATCCGATCGATCGACAGGTCCAGGTCGAACAGCATCGCCGGCAGCAGGGTCACCACCACGTAGGCGTCGAGGGCGGCGACAAAGAGGCCCGCGCTGGCCGCGGCGATCAGCAGCGTCGGCCCCCACCGTCCCGAGGCGCTCATGGGCGGGCGCGTCTAATCGGCTGAACGAAAGAGAAAGTAGGCAGGGCCTGGTTCGCTCCGTGAACGGTCCACCTCCGGTCGTGCGGGGACCCTTTTCACTAGGCGCCGGGCTTGGTGATCACCACGGGCGCGTCGAAGTCGTGCAGACGAACTTCAAGGGTGGTCCGCTTGTCGGCGACAAAGAGAAAACCGGAGAGCAACGCCTTGCGAAGCAGGTGGTCCCGCTTGCCAACCCAGAGCGTGGCCTGGATGTCGCTGGTTGGGCTGAGCGGTTGCACCGCCTGCGCCAACTGCTCGGCCGAATACTTCGCGCCGACCTGCCAGCAGTCCACCCCGTCGACGACGGCGGATCCCTCCAGCACCGGGTTGCGACCCTTGGGGAGGATGCCCGGCAGGCCGGCGGTAGGATCGAAGATCCTGCCCACCGACGGCACCGCAGTCGCCTGCACGCCGGGGACCTCCTGGACGCCGAGGAAGGGGACGGTGACATAGGTGTGTCCGTCAAGCGTCACGACCCACACCTCAATCAGCGAGTCGGTGCCCTGGCGCGCCTTGATCGAGACCTGACTGTCGGCCGGCAGGCGGACCTTACCCGATGCTGAGACCACAGTCAGGCCGAAGAAGGTGGCACCCGGGCCGAACTTCAACTCAACCGACGCGCTCTTAACAGCGGCCAGGGCGGGCCCGGCATCCTGAAGGACGCGAGCGGGGTCGGCCGCCGGCGAGGTGGCGCCCGGAGCACACCCCGCTGCGAGCAGGAAGCTAAGTGCGGCGAACCAACCCGACCCGTTAGCGCCCCGCTTCACCACTGAAGTCTAAGCACCGGTCGGGGGCGACCTGTGACAGGTTCTGAGTTGACGTCCAGACTCAGACTCGGCGCCAACCGAGTAACCCAGCCCGTGGGATTTCAAAGTCGCACCCCAGGCGGCAACGGCCGCGGGCGGTTCAGCCGACCGGCTGGGGGGTGTGCTCGACGGCCGGTTCGGCGTGGTTCCCGGACTCATGCTTGGCCTCGGGACCCTTGCCGCCGCCGACCGACGGACCCATGGACACATTGCCGTTTAGGGTTGCTCCGTCCTCCACCGTCAACTTGCTCACGCGGACGTCGCCGTGGAGCGTGCCCGACCCGCTCAGGGAGAGTCGGCCCCGGGCATGAACGGTTCCCGTGACGCTGCCCTGGACGGTGACGTTGTTGCCCTCGATGGAGGCCTTCACAGTCGCCGGTCCCTCGACCGCGACGTCGCCCGAAGCCTTCAACTCGCCCTCTGCGTGACCGACAACGGTGAGATCACCGTCAAATGTGAGAGTGCCGACCAGCTTGTCCTTCGGACCAAGCGTGATCGAATTGTGGCTGTTGCTGTCTCCCCTCTTGCCGCGGCCGCGATCTGGGTGGTGATTCTCTTCGTCTGCCATGCATGAGCTCCTTGATGTGGGTGGGGATCGAGAGCAATTCTACCCTCGCCCTAAGC
>CAXMLP010000311.1:0-12582 GCA_964194225.1 uncultured bacterium
TCTCGGGCGGCGAGCAGCAGATGGTGGCTATCGGGCGCGGGCTGATGGCGCGGCCCAAGCTGCTGCTGATCGACGAGCTTTCACTCGGTCTTGCCCCCAAGGTGGTCGAACGGCTGATCGAGGTCGTCCGCACCATCAACCGGGATGGCACCGCGCTGCTGCTGGTGGAGCAGGATGTTCTGGTGGCGCTTGAAGCCGCCGATCGTGTCTACGTGCTGGAGAACGGGCGAGTGGCGCTGAGCGGCCCGGCTGCCCAGCTCAGGAATGACCCGGCGGTGCGCAAGGCCTACCTGGGCATCTGACCGCTGGTGCAGGCAGGGGGTGGCGTCGAAAACCCCTTCGCACGCTTCCGTCTGCCCGGCGTGATGCTGGCGGTGATCCTCCTGTTCGGAACTCTCGGCTACACATTCATCGAGAAGTGGAGCTGGCTCGATGCGATGTTCATGACGGTGATCACGATCTCGACCGTGGGCTACGGTGAGGTGCATCCGCTGGACACCGCAGGCAAGGTCTTCACCTCGGTTCTCATCCTCGCCGGGGTGGGTACGATGCTCTACGCCTTCGGCGTGTTCGCGGAGACGCTCAGCGAGGGCCACTTTCTCGAATTCAGGAGGGTCCGGCGTTTGGAACGCAAGGTGAGCGGCCTGCGCAACCACTTCATCGTCTGTGGTTATGGTCGGACTGGCACCCAGGTGGTCGGCGAACTGGAGGCGCAACGCCAACCTTACGTGGTGGTCGACAACAACGCGGATGCGATCGAGCGGCTGCGCAGTGAGGACCGGCTGCACATCGAGGCGGACGCGGCGAGCGAAGCGGTCCTCGAGGCGGCCGGCATCCAGCACGCCCGCGCCCTGATCAGTGCTGTCGACTCCGATGAACGCAGCGTTTACATAACCCTGATCGCCCGCGCGCTCAATCCCAAGCTCTGGATCGTCGCCCGGGCCAGTCAGCCGGCCTCGATCCGCCGATTGGAGCTGGCCGGCGCCAACCAGGCGGTCTCCCCCTACCTCATGGCCGGCCACCGAATGGCCGAGATGGCGCTGGACCCCAGCCTCAAGGACCCCGACGCCAGCGTGCCGGCAGCGAACCATGAACACGATCACAAATCGAGCTGAGCCCCGGGCGGACGTGAGGCGCCCTCAGCTGGTGGCCATCGGGTCGCTGGGCCTGGGTGTCGCCCTCTTCCTGGCCAAGCTCGTGGTCGGGGTCCTCACCGGGAGCCTCGGGATCATCAGCGAAGCCGCCCACTCTGGACTCGATGTCGTGGCCTCGGGCTTTGCGGTCGTCGCACTGCGGACCGCCCGCCGGCCGGCCGACGCCGACCACCTCTACGGGCATGGCCGGGTCGAGAACCTGGCGGCCTACACCGAGGGAATCCTGCTTATCCTCACCGCAGGCGGTATCGCTCTCGAGGCAATCCGGCGGTTGATGAGCGCCAGCGCAACGGTGGACGCGACCTATTACGCGATGGCGCTTCTGCTTGGCGCCGCGGTGATGGAGGGTGGCCGGGGGTTGGTCCTCCGCTGGGCGAGCCGCAGCGCCGGCAGCGATGCCCTGGCCGCGGAGGCCCAGAACCGGTGGGCCGACGTGCTCTCCTCGCTGGGCGTCCTGGCCGGCTTGATCGGAGTGCGGGTCGGTTACCGCTGGGCGGACTCGGTGGCCGCCCTGGTGGTGGCCACGCTGATCGCGGTCACCGCGATTCGCATCCTCCGGCATGCCGGGGACGAACTGATGGATAGGGCACCGGCTGGTGCCGAGGCAGACCTGCGTGAGGCGATCAGCGGCGTCCGAGGCGTGCGGGAGGTGCGCGCTGTCAGGATCCGCCGCTCCGGGGGTCGCCTGATCGGTGACGCCCGGGTCTCGGCCCGGCGCACCCTCTCGGTCGAGGGCGCGCAGGCCCTGACCGAGGAGGTTCAGCGCGCGATCGCGACACACCTTCCCGATATCGACCTCATCCTCGCCGTCGAGGGCCAGCTCGAGCAGGCCAACCTGGTCGAGCGGATCCACGCCAGCGCCGAGCGCCTGGGCGCGTTTCGTGACCTCCACAACGTGACGGTCGAGAAGGAGGGCGACGGCACCCTGCATCTGACGATGCACGCCAAGCTGCCCAGCAACCTCTCGCTTCATGAAGCCGGCGACCTCTCTGCCAGGCTGGAGGCCACGCTCCGCTCGGAGCTGCCCGAGGCGAGCCGGATCGATATTCACCTGGAGCCCCTGGAGCAGGAGCTGGTCGCCGGCCGCGACGTCACCGCCGCGCGTTCTGACCTGGCCGAGAGGATCCGCAAGCTCGTCTCGGAGCACGCGGAGATAGTGCAGTGCCTCGACGTGGAGCTGAGCTCACGCCAGGGGCGGATCACCGCGCACGTCGTGGTCGAGATGGCCGCCGACGTCTCACTACAGCGCGCTCACCTGGTCGAGGAGGAACTCGAACGCAGGATCCTCACCCGCGAACCGGCCCTCGAAGAAGTGGTCACCCGAGCGATCGCCTGAGAGTGCGCAACCGGGCGGCGCGGCCCGCGAACATGAGGTTTGGAGTCTCGAGCTGAGCAACGGATCGATCTGAAACCCGTGGTCAGCCCCTCTCCAGGGCCAGCCGCAGCCCGAGCCCGACCAGGACGGTACCGGTAACGCGCTCCATCCATCGCCGCACGCGCGGAGCGGTGATGACCGACTGGAGCCGTGTTATCGCGAGGCCGTAAACAACCAGCCACGTGCAGCCTACCGCTGAAAAGATGGCCCCCAGGAGCAGCAGCTGGGCGGGCAGGGAAGCGTGGCGGTCGACAAACTGGGGCAGAAACGTGACAAAGAAGACCCCCAACTTGGGGTTGGTGGCCGCACTCAGAAAGCCCTGACGTAGAAGCGATCCCTGCGGCGCCGGTCCCGCCGCCGCCGGCAACCCGGGCGCCGGACGTCGGCTCTCGACCCAGGCCCGCAGGCCCAGGTAGACGAGGTAGAGCCCGCCGGCCAGCCGGAGAGCAAGGAGGAGTTGGCCGGACGCCTGGACCAGCGCGCCGACACCCACCGCCGTTGCCGTCACCCAGCCCAGCAGAGCGAGCGCGATGCCGCTGGTCGTCAACAGTACCCCGCGCGTCCCGTGGACCAGCGCATTCCTGGTGACCACGGCCATGTCCGGCCCCGGAGTTACGGCCAGCAGTAATGAGATCGCCGTGAAGCCGATCAGCACCGAATTCACGGCCGCTGGCGGTCGCTGCTAGCGCGCCGTTTGGCGATTCTCGGTGCGGCGAGCCTGCGCCGCTCCGCGGCGGACACTTGAACGTGCGCTCCCGGCAGTTCGCCGAGTCTTTCGGCCGGCCGCCCGGGTCGCCTTGGTCAAGCTCGCGCCACCAGCGGTACGCTTGCGCCCTGACCCTGGACGCGCCGGCGGCTGTGTGGCGCGCTCAAACCTATTAAGCGTGCGCAGGACAGCCTCGAGGCCGCCATTGACCATTTCCAGCATCCGATAGGCGGCGTCACCAACGAGGTCCCGGCGGTGGGCACGGCCCTTGACGAGCCGGATACCGGCCAGAGCAACCCGCTCCGGCATGAGGCCATCGACCACTTCTCCGCCCTCCACGATGCTCTTCTCTGCCTTGCGAACCAGCCGCCGATTGACCGCCGCGCCGCGCCGCCCGAGGCGCCGGGAGGTCCTGACGGGGTGGGCTCCCACAGCGGTTCCGGCCTCGGCCACGACCACGGCGGCGCCAGCCGCGAGGTCGGCCGCTGTAACGGCCTGCTCGGCCGTCTGCTCAGCGATCTCTTTCAATTCACTTGCCATTGTTCGTTTGACTCCCTGGGATCGGCGAAACCGCGCCAACTCGGTTCTCACTGCCCTTCTCTTAGGGCTGGTTGATGGGGCTGGTTGATGGACTGGCCGGTGGCCTCGCCTGCAGCTCGAATGTACCGAGCAATTATGACACGATGCGCCATAACGCGTCAGGCCGAGTGCCGTTGGACGGCCGCCGCGGCCCGGTGGGCGAAGTGTGTTGAGACCGATCCGATGAAGGCCCCACCCCAGACCCCGAGCGAGAGCATGGCTCCGAAAAGGATCGCCACGTCAACCGAATTGCGACCTTCCTGTGTCCAATACACGTCGGCAAGGTAGAACCAGAGCGCGAACTCGTCCAACGTTAGAGCGGCGCCGGCGCCGAAAAGGGCCGCGATCAGGACCCTGACGCGCCGGCGGGACAGCGGGGTCTCCAGCTGGGCAATGTACCCGGCGACGAGGAGAAGGAGAATGCCCCAGACCAGGTGATGGATGTGCGTGCCACCGGCTGAGACATTGTGGAACGGCCCAATGTTCGCCCGGATGAGGTGGACCAGCCCACGCACAAGGGCCCAGGTCAGAAAGAAACTCGTCGACGAGATGAAGAGTCGCTCGCGGCGGGAGTCCTGGAAATGCCGGTTGTAGATGGCGGCTAGCACAGCCCCCTCAGACGGGTATGCCCCACAACGCATACCAACGCTCAAGGATGGGCTCGACGGGCAGCTCGGACTTGGCGACCGCCGCCAGCCGGAGTTCTTCCGCATTGTCGCGCTGGTGATCGCCAACTGGAACGAAGGGATAGAAGTTGCCCTGCTTGTAGCTGTAAATCCAGTAGGCCGCCCCGCCTTCCCGTTCAAACCGGAAGGCGCAGGCGAGAAGGAGGTCACCGAGGCCCTCCTCGAGAAGAGTCGTCGCGGCACTGTGAATGACGGGCACAACCTCCTGGAAGTCGGGCCCGACCAGAATGAGCCACTGGAAACCGAGGTCGTCCAGCCGGTCCTCGACCGTGAGGCCGTCGGATTCCCCCTGGAGTCGTAGCAGGTCGACGATGTCCTTTTTGAGCTGGTCGAACCGGCCGGCAGGAAGTCGCTTGAAGACGACGCCGGAACGGCCGGACGGCCGAATGCCGGCCGAAGCCTCCAGGCCCACCGCGGCGGTGGTCATGGCGAAGAGCTTGTCCTCGTTGGACTTCGGCAGCGAGGTGCGCGCGAAGAGCGCGTCCAGGAAGCCCATCAGCGGGAGAGGTTGCTCTCCATCTCCTGGAGCTTGGCCAGCCTGTGCTCGAGTGAGGGATGGGTGGAGAAGAGCTCCGCGACCGAACCACGTGTGATCGCCGGGAAGATCATCAGCGAGTTGCCCGCCTGCACCGTGCGCAGGTCGGAGTCGGGAATCCGCTCCATCCGCCCGCTGATCTTGAGAAGCGCCGAGGCCAGCTTGGAGGGCTGGCCAGTGATGATCGCCGAACCGCGATCGGCCGAATATTCGCGGTAGCGGCTGAGGGTCCGGATTAGAACGAAGCTGATCGCCCAGACCGCGGCCGAGATCAGGAAGATCACGATGAACGAGCCGCCCCGGTCGCGATCATCCCTTTCGTTGTAGCCACCGCCCAGCCCGCCCCACAGGCCGGCCTGAACGATGAACGAGGCGACGGTGGCGAAGAAGCTGGCCATCGCCATGACCCGCATATCCCTGTGGATCACATGGCTGAACTCGTGAGCCAGCACCGCCTCGAGCTCCTCGGCATCGAGAGCCTGGAGGATGCCGGTCGTCACCGCCACGAGGGCATGCTTGGGATTGCGCCCGGTCGCCATCGCGTTCGGTACCGGGCTGTCGATGATCGCCACCTTCGGCTTGGGCAGGCCGGTCAATGCGGCCAGACGGCCGACCATGTCATGAAGCTGAGGAGCCTCTTGCTCGGTGACCTCCTGAGCTCCCATCGAGAGGAGGATGAGTCGATCGGAGAAGTAGTACTGAGCCAGGAGCATCAACCCGGCGACCACGATTATGAAGCCGAGGGGGATACCGAACCGGTACAGGGCCCCCATGAAGACGAGGTAGAGGCAGGCGAGTAAAAACAGGGTCAGGAACATGCGGACGTTGAGTCCCCAGTCAGTGCCGATCCGCTTCACCATTCTGCAGGGATACGTATACCCCAAAAGCGCCGCTCGACGATCCCCCGGCTCAAAAAAGAAGAGGCGAACCGGAGATCCGGCCCGCCTCTCGTAGGGGGGAGGGAATGTCTAACCGAACTCGACTGCGATGTAGGCCTTGCCATCGCTGGCGGTGACCCAGGCCGTACCCACGAACCGGTAGTTGCCCATGATGTTGGCGCGGTGGCTCGGGCTGTTCATGAACATCGTGTTCAGCTGGGCGTCGTTGATGCCCGCGGACCAGTAGCCGACGTTCTCACCAGCCGTGTTGCCGAGACCGCAACCGAGCGACTGATTGGCGCCGCCGGCGTGGGAGATGAAGCCCTGGTTGGCCATCCGGAGGGCGCTCTGGTAGGCGATCGCCGCCAGGCACGAGTTCCAGTTCAGCCCACCCAGCCCGGCGCCGGCGCGGTCCTGGTTGATGAGCGCCTGCTGGGTCGAGCCGATGACGAAGGCGGGAGGCGCAGGGGGCGGCGGCGCGGGAGGTGGCGGTGCAGGATGAACCGCGATCGGCAACTGCGAGATGGGCTGGTTGTAGATCGGAGCCTGGTATGGCGGCGCGGCGGCCGGTTCCTCGGCAGGAGCCGGTTCCTCGGCAGGAGCTGGAGCAGCCTCTACCGGTGGTGGGGCGGGGACAGGCTCGGGGATCGGGAGGCCGCCGGCGTGGCCCCGCAGCCAGGAGTAGACATCGGTGTCGCCGCGCTCGTAGACGATCGGCGCCGGCATCGTGTTGTCCGTGGATTGGTGGACTTTGACCGGCTGCGCCGCCAGGCGGACGCCGCCCCCGTGGCCGACAATGACCATCGCGACCAGCGCCGCGAGTCCTTTGAGAATTGAAGTCAAGACGAGGGTACCTCCTGTTTGCGACCGCCTCTGGCCGACGTTGACGAGGCCGGACGGCCGACTGGATGACCCCGACCTTCGCGCCAGGCGGACGGCAATCCCCCGTGAGTCAGTAAGGAACCGTGAAGGACCCGCCACATTCCACCTATGACGGGTTGAGGAGTCGAATCCTGCTCGAGATGCGATAGGCCCCGGCTTCTATCTGGAGGGTTTGACTTCCCTCCAAGCTCGGGCGGCCACTAGAGGGGGGGTGTTCGAGTTCGGGGAGCGCTCCCGATGCGAATGAGCGTGACCGCCCCCCAGCCGATCAGAACGTAGATCGCGATCGCGATGAGGGACTCCGGCTCCAGGATGTAGTTGCCTGAACCCGAGGCCTGGAAGAAACCCCGAAAAGGAGCCACGAGCACGCTTGTGACGCCGTAGGTGAAACGCACCAAATCAGACTGATATGAGGCGCCCAGTAGCTTCATGCAGAACCGGATGGCGATGAGGGCGCTGATCAGCCCGACGATGAACCAGACGGGCCTCTCAAGGCGCGGATCGTAAATTCGAGTCTCGTGCACCGCGGCCTCGGGACCTACCGGCCGACCGCGAGCATCTTCCCCTGGTTCCATTCCGGATCCCCCAAATTGACCTCAGGTCGCCCAGGACCGTTTGGCCGGCGACGGGTTGGCCCGCAGTCGCAGCTGCACCTTTCGGTGCGAATTTGACGACGACGGGCGCTTCCTGATAATAGAGATAACAATTTTTATGAGTGGCCAATGCCAAGTTCAGCGCCTTCCGCCTTCGCGTTCCGCCGGAGGTCGCCGGGCGGCCCCTTGAGGCGAATCCTTGGCCTGGTTCTGATCTTCGCCGGCCTCGGGCTGATCGCCAGCTTCGCCCTTGGCATGGCGCACGGGGTGAGCGACCAGCACAAGCTCAACGACCGGTGGCAGCAGCGCCTGGCCCAGGAGCCGCCGCCAGCGACGCCGCCGGCAAGTCCGGCACCAAATCTGATGCAACCGGTTGATGGGATCGACTTCGCCATCCGGGTCCCGCGTCTCAACTACTACGGCGCGGTGAGGGAGGGCGTCGATTCCACCGTCCTCTACAGCGGACCCGGCCATTACCCGCAAACCCCATGGCCCGGCCAGGAAGGAATGGTCGGCGTGGCTGCCCACAATGTCTACTGGATCAACTTTCCAGAAGTCGCAGCGGGCGATGAGGTGGACCTCGAGACGCGCTATGGAACCTTCAAGTACCGCGTGACCGGGACCCGCATCGTCTGGCCGGACGATCGCAGCATCCTGGTTCAAAGCCCTGGTCACCACCTCACCCTGACGACCTGCTGGCCGACCTGGGCAGGTTCATTCGCTAACAGGCGGTACATCATCTTCACCGAGCAGGTCCTCCCTGATCCCGCCTTTGTAAAGACGGCCGTCTGACCGCCGCGTCGCTTCAGCGAAGTGCCTCCGAGCCTGGGCTTGGCTCCACTCGAGGCCGGTAGCCGGCGCAGCTCACCACCGGCAGGCGCGGATACTTGGCGAACCGCGGCTGGGTGGCGGAGAGACCACACAAGACGAACCCCGAACGGGCGCCCCGGACCGCACGGGCGTGCGAGCAGGTGGCACAGAGCCCTGCCTGGGATCCAGCTGCTGGCATCGTCGCCAATTGTGCGCCAGGCCCCATCCCGCCGGATGCCCCCCGGGCACGATAATATACCCACAATGCGCTATCAGTATTTATTGGTGTGGGTTTGATGAGTTACCAACTCATGCCGACTTCCTCCCCACGCTCCCCGCAGCGCCCCCGGAGCGACCGGGAAGGTGACGATTGAGCGAGGGAACGGAGCCGGTGGGGCCGACCCCGCCGCCTCTGATTCGGGCCCGGGCGCCCTTCGATGGGAGACGGTTCCTTAACTCAATCTGGGGCCGGATCATCGTCGTCGGCCTGGTCGTCTTCCTTCTCTTCGGTGCCTACGTCGCCTGGACGCTGCGTGACCTGCCCGATCCGGGCAAGCAGGACGTCCTGGCCAGCACCATCAGCGTCTTCGATCGCAAGGGACGCGAGATCGAGCAGCGTAATCCCCAGGGCCAATACCACAAGCTCCTCCGGCTGTCGGAGATGGGTGCCCTGGCCCCGGCCGCGACGCTGGCCGCGGAGGATCGCAACTTCTATCACCACGGTGCGATCAACTACGGCGCCACCTTTCGCGCCGCCTTCGTCGACCTCACCACCGGCCACTACGCCCAGGGGGGCAGCACGATCACGCAGCAGCTCATCAAGATCCAGCTCCTGACTCCCCAGAAGTCGATCTTTCGGAAGATTCAGGAGGCAGTGCTGGCGCAGGGGGTCGAAACGCGCTACTCGAAGGACCAGGTTCTCGAGATGTATCTCAACCGGGTCTACTACGGCCACAATGCCTACGGCATCGGCGCCGCCAGCCAGACCTATTTCAGCAAGGAGGCCCGCGACCTAACCCCGGCCCAGGCGGCGTTCCTGGCCGGCCTGATCCAGGCCCCCGTGGCATATGACCCCCAGACCCGCTTCGACCTCGCCCGCCAACGCCAGCTCTATGTGCTTCGTGGGATGGTGCGCACCGGCGCCATCTCGGCGGTCGAGGAGCAGAAGGCCGAACAGGAGGACATCAGGGGAGCCCTCAAATTCAACGCTGCGGCCAGGCGGTCGAAGGCTCCTCACTTCGTCGATTACGTCATCACCAGGCTCGAGAAGGAA
Organism: uncultured bacterium; assembly: GCA_964194225.1. Taxonomy (GTDB): domain Bacteria; phylum Chloroflexota; class Dormibacteria; order Dormibacterales; family Dormibacteraceae; genus CAXMLP01. The sequence continues at coordinate 9,472 of CAXMLP010000311.1, forward strand.
TTCGGGCCCGCCGCGGTTCAGCAGGGCGGCTTCAACATCTACACGACCCTCGACCTGGACATTCAGCAGATCGCCGAGCGGTCGGTGAAGCAGGGAGTCCAGGCTCTCTCCGCTGCCGGGGTCAACAATGCCGATCTGCTCGCCGCGCGCCCCGATACCGGGGAGGTGCTGGCCTGGGTGGGCTCGGCGGACTACTACAACGACAAGATCGGCGGCCAGTACAACGTGGTCCTCGACAAGCGCCAGCCCGGGTCATCCTTCAAGCCCTATGTCTACGAGACGGCATTCAAGGACCGCAAGCTCACGCCTGGCAGCCTGGTTGATGACAGCCCCCTCTCCTTCACCGGCAACTTCAAGCCGATCGACTTCGACAAACAGTTCCTCGGCAAGATCACTGCGCGCAAAGCGCTGCTGCTCTCGCGGAACGTTCCGGCGGTGCAGACGGCGGACAAGGTGGGCATCGAAAACGTCAACAATTTCGCCCGGCAGGCCGGCATCCGCACCGAACTGCACCCGGTGCTCAACACCGCCATCGGCGGCAGCGAGGTGACCATGTTCGACCATGTGCAGGGATTCGCCACCTTCGCGAACCAGGGCACCAAGGTGCCCTTGCTCTCGATCACGCGCATTGTCGACACGCACGGCACTGTCCTCAGCGAGACCCGGCCCGGCTCGCAGGAGGGCCGGCAACAGGTCATGTCGGCCGCCGAGGCCTATCTCGTGACGGACATCCTGAAGAACTACCAGAACCAGTGGAAGTTCGGATGGTCGAAGCAGATGGCAAGCAAGACCGGGACCACCGGCGCCTCGCTCAACGAGACACGGGATGCCTGGATCATGGCCTACAACCCGAGCATCGCGGCCGGCAGCTGGGTCGGCAACACGAAGGCCAACGCCTCCGGCGGCAACATCGACGCCTACGGCGAGCTCGTCGCCGACACGATCCTGCGCGAGTTCGTCAACTCGCTCCCGGCGGAATACGCCACCTGGTACAAGCGGCCCGACGGCCTGGTCGACGGGCGGGCCTGCGACGGCACACCGGACATCTTCCTCAGCGGCACCGAGCGGCTGACCTGTGCCGGCGCTCAGCCATCGCCGTCCCCCTCGCCCTCGGCGTCCCCATCACCCGCCCCGAGCCCGTCGCCGGATCCCAGCCCGAGCCCCTCCGTGCCGCCATCGATCCTCCCCTCGCCAACCGCCCGGCCGACCCCCACGGCGACTGCGCCGCCCAGCCCGGTGCCCAGCCCGGTGCCGACCGCTTCGCCAACCAAGTAAGCGAGCTCAGCCAACTGGGGCGGGCTGTTCGCGGATCCGGACCGGACCGAGCAGGATCCAACCTGCCGCCGTCCCGGCAAGGATCCCTCCCGACACGATCGTTGGGACCAGTCCGACAGTGGAGCCGAGGACGCCGCCGAGGATGGAACCGATCGGGATCGTTCCCCAAACAACGGTTCTCATGGTCGCGTTCATCCTCCCCTGGACCCGGTCCGGGGTGATCGCCTGGCGCAGGCTCACCTGCGTCATGTTGTAGGGAGCGGTCAGGAGCGCTAGAGCTAGGGCAAAGAACAGGAGGCTGAGGAAGACGGCCGGGTTGGACAGGGAGGCGAGCGGAACGAGACTCTCAAGCCCGAATGAAGCGGCGCTGACAAGGAGTGTCACGCCCACCCCCAGCCGGGCCACCAACGAACGCGCAAGCAGAGCCCCGATGAGCCCCCCGGCGGCTCCCAGGCCAAAAATCAGGCCGACCATCCCGGCGCTGAGATGCAGGTTCCGATATGCGTAGATCAGCAGCACCGACTGGGCGATGCCGTTGCCCAGGTTGCCGGTCGCGGTGCAGCCGGCAATTTTCCAGAGCGTCGGGTTGCCGGTGACGATTCGAAGCCCCTCACCCATCTCCCGCCAGAAACCGGCCTGGCCGGCGGCGGAGACGGGCTCCGGCGTCGGTTCTGGCGCTCGGATGGCGGTTATCGAGATGGCCGAAACCAGGAAGGAGGCCGCATCGACGTAGATCGCTCGCGCGGCGCCGATCGCCTGGATCAGGGCCCCGGCCAGCGCCGGTCCGGCGAGCATGGCCGTCGCCCGGCTGACCTCGAGCTTGGCATTGCCTTCGACAAGGTCGGCGCGGCTGATCAGTGCGGGCAGGTACGACTGATAGGAGATGCCGAAGAAGACGTTGAAGACCCCCACCACCAGGCCGACCAAGTAGAGCTGCGTCATCCCCAGAACTCCCAGGCCGAACGCGACCGGGATGGTGAGCAGCGCCAGCAGCCGGCCCACATCCGAGGCGATCATCAGCGGGCGGCGGCGCAACCGGTCGGCGTAAACGCCGACGACCAGTCCGAGAACCGGAAAGGGCAAGAACTCCAGCGCTGTCAGGAGACCGACCTGAAATGGAGTGGCGTGCAGCAGCAGGATCGCGACCGTCGGGACGGCGAGGCTGCTGATCTGCGTACCGACCTCGCTGATGCTCTGACCGGAGAGCAGCAGCATGAAGTCACGATTCCGCCAGAGCGCGCCGCGTAGCATCAGCCGCTGAACGGAGGAGCGAGGTAGCGGGCCCGCAAGGGATTCCTGCCCCGGAACTCGATCAGCCAGGTCGAACCCTTGGCTGCCCGCAGATCCGGGACTGCGATCACTCCCCTGTCGGCCAACTCCATGATCACACCAACGATGACGTCGCCATGGCTGCAGAGCGCTGCGCCGACCTCGGCCAACTGAGCCATGAGGTCGAGCGCTCGGTCCGGCGAGGCTCCCTCCGCGAGCAGGTCCGAGTCAAGGACCGCCAGGCCACGCGCCTCAGCCAGCGGCTCCACCGTCTGCCGGCAGCGGACGTAGGGGCTGGAGAGGATCCTGTCGAACTTGAACAGCGCGAGCTGGTCGACCAGGCCCGAGGCCTGCCGGCGGCCGGGCGCCGTCAGGGGGCGAAGGTCATCGTGGGCGGAGCCGCGCTCCCCGGCTTTGGCGTGTCTGACCAGGGCGATCATCTCAGCCACGACATCGTAGAGGGGCGCCTCGAGACCGGAGTCGGTACCCTAGGTGCTCGTACCAGTGAAAAGAGCCGTATGAGTGCTAAAATGGGGCATGTTCACCTCAACCTCTCCCATCGTTCTC